>NZ_JAKNRV010000035.1:0-25073 GCF_023072625.1 Pseudomonas emilianonis | reverse complement strand
GAGCCGTTCGTGCGGCTGTCGGTATTCGACTCGATCCTCAAGTACAACCCTGAGCTGACCGCCGACGACCTGACCGACATCGACAAGGCCCGCGCCATCCTGTTCAGCGCCGTCGGCACCGCCGGGCAGCGCTGCACCACGCTGCGTCGGTTGATCGCGCATGAGTCGGTCAAGGAAGAAATCGTCACCCGCCTCAAGGCCGCCTATTCCAAGGTGCGCATCGGCCACCCGCTGGAAGGCAACCTGATCGGCCCGCTGATCGACAAGCACGGCTTCGACAGCATGCAGGACGCCCTGGAGCAAGCCCTGAGCGAAGGCGGCAAGGTGTTCGGCGGCAAGCGCCAGTTGGAAGACAAATTCCCGAATGCCTACTACGTGTCGCCGGCGATTGTGGAAATGCCGGAGCAAAGCGACGTGGTCTGCACTGAAACCTTCGCGCCGATCCTGTACGTGGTTGGCT
The DNA here is from genome assembly GCF_023072625.1 of Pseudomonas emilianonis. Taxonomy (NCBI): domain Bacteria; kingdom Pseudomonadati; phylum Pseudomonadota; class Gammaproteobacteria; order Pseudomonadales; family Pseudomonadaceae; genus Pseudomonas; species Pseudomonas emilianonis. Next base: position 24,613 of record NZ_JAKNRV010000035.1, on the reverse strand, counting down.
ACAGCGACTTCGCCGAAGCCCTGCGCCTGAACAACGCCGTGCCGCAAGGCCTGTCGTCGTGCATCTTCACCACCGATGTGCGCGAAGCCGAGCAGTTCATGTCGGCGGTGGGCAGCGACTGCGGCATTGCCAACGTCAATATCGGCCCGAGCGGCGCGGAAATCGGCGGCGCGTTTGGCGGTGAGAAAGAAACGGGCGGCGGGCGTGAGTCGGGTTCGGATGCGTGGCGCGGGTATATGCGTCGCCAGACCAACACCGTGAACTACTCGCTGGAACTGCCGCTGGCCCAGGGCATTACCTTCGACTGATTTTCTTGAGTCGAAGTGAGGTCAACATGTGGGAGGGGGCTTGCCCCCGATGGCGGTGTGTCAGTCAACAGATGTAAAGCTGATCCACTGCCATCAGGAGCAAGCCCCCTCCCACATGCGACCTCATTTGCAGTTCGGAATAGATGTTTGTTAGGTCTCATCGGAGTCTGGCAATGGCACTGCGCGAAACGTGTTTGTGGGAACAACTCACCCCTGGCCGGCCGGATCGCGCCGCGCTCAAGGGTGAAGTGAAGGTGGATGTGTGCGTGATCGGCGCCGGGATTACCGGTTTGTCGGCGGCCATTCACTTGCTGGAACAGGGTAAAACTGTCGCCGTGCTCGAAGCCCATCGCACCGGCCATGGCGGGTCGGGGCGCAATGTCGGGCTGGTCAACGCCGGGCTGTGGATTCCCCCGGACGAGATCGAAGCCGGTTTCGGCGAGGCGGTGGGCCGCCAGCTCAACCGCATGCTGGGCGCGGCGCCGTCGCTGGTGTTCAGCCTGGTCGACAAATACAACATCGATTGCCAATTGCGCCGCGAGGGCACTTTGCACATGGCGCACAACGCCCGGGGCGAGGCGGATTTGCGCAGTCGTGAAGAACAATGGCAGCGCCGTGGCGCGCCGGTTGAATTGCTCACCGGCACGGCCTGCGAGCAAGCCACCGGAACTAAAAAAATCGCCGCCGCATTGCTGGATAGACGTGCCGGCACCTTGAACCCAATGGCCTACACCAGTGGCCTGGCCAACGCGGCCGTGGGGTTGGGCGGGCAGCTTTTCGACCATTCCCCGGTCACGCGGCTGGAACGCCAAGGTGCGAATTGGTCGGTGCAGACCGCGAACGGTGCGGTGCAGGCTGCACAAGTGGTGATCGCCTCCAATGCCTACACCGAAGGCGAATGGACCGAGCTGCGGCGCAATTTCTTCCCTGGCTATTACTACCAGGTCGCCTCCGCGCCGCTGACCGACGACGCGGCCAAACAAATCCTCCCCGGCGGCCAAGGGTCATGGGACACGCGCCAGGTGCTCAGCAGCATCCGCCGCGATGCCGATGGCCGCCTGTTGCTCGGCAGCCTGGGCAACGGCAACCAGAAACCGGCGTGGTTCCTCAAGGCGTGGGCCGATCGGGTGCAGCAGCACTACTTTCCGTACCTCAAATCGGTGCAGTGGGAATGCACCTGGACCGGCTGCATCGCGTTCACGCCGGACCATCTGATGCGCTTGTTCGAACCCGCGCCTGGCTTGGTGGCCGTGACCGGCTACAACGGCCGCGGCGTGACCACCGGCAGCGTGGTCGGCAAGGCCTTTGCCGACTACTTGTGTCACCAGAATCCCCAGGCGTTGCCGATTCCGTTTGCGCCGATGCAACCGCTGGCCGGGGTGGGCCTGCGCAGTTGCCTGTATGAAGCCGGATTTTCGCTGTATCACGCCGGCCAATGCTTGCGGATCGTGATCTGATCAGCGAAATAGCCTTCAGAAGCCGGCATGTTCTTCGCCGACGACTAATCTGTATTGGTGCAAGTTGTAGCAATCACGCACTGTAAATGTGCAGTTCCGTTACGTGAATGGTTACAGCTGTAGGAAGTGTCGTTTAGCGGTCTGGTTGCAGGTGCGACCCATGGAGGTTGTACTTTTTTGATCCATGGGTTGCACCTATTGAAGTTAGAGGGTTGCACGTACTGGCGAGCGGAGCCGAAACGCCTGCAATAACAATGACACCGTGTCTTTTTGAAGAATAAAAACGTAATGGCACGCGGCTTGCTCTGGGCTTTCACTGAAAGTTTTAGTTGAAGGTTTGCAGTGAATACGTAGTGCCAATAAACAAAAACCTCGGAGCACCACTCATGTCCCAGACGTTTTACAAGAAAGGTTTTCTGGCCCTCGCCGTTGCAGCGGCGCTGGGTGTTTCTACGTTTGTTCAAGCTGATGTGAAGATTGGCGTGGCGGGGCCGATGACGGGCGCCAACGCCGCTTTCGGTGAGCAGTACATGAAGGGCGCCCAGGCGGCAGCCGATGCCATCAACAAGGCCGGCGGCATCAACGGCGAGCAGATCAAGCTGGTTGCCGGCGACGATGCCTGTGAACCCAAGCAGGCTGTGGCTGTGGCCAACCGCCTGGCGGACCAGGACAAAGTGATCGGCGTGGTCGGGCACTTCTGCTCGTCCAACACCATCCCGGCGTCCGAGGTCTACGACGAAGCCGGCATCATCGCAATCACCCCGGGCTCCACCAACCCACAGGTCACCGAACGCGGCCTGGGCGCCATGTTCCGTATGTGTGGGCGTGACGACCAGCAAGGCATCGTGGCCGGCGACTACATCGTCGACGTGCTCAAGGGCAAGAAAGTCGCGGTCATCAACGACAAGGACACCTACGGCAAAGGCCTGGCCGACGCCACCGCTGCCCAGTTGACCAAGCGCGGCGTGAAACCGGTGCTGGAAGAAGGCCTGACCCGTGGCGAGAAAGACTTCAGCGCCCTGGTCACCAAAATCCGCTCCCTGGGCGCCGACGTCGTGTACTTCGGCGGCCTGCACCCGGAAGCCGGTCCTCTGGTTCGCCAGATTCGTGAAGCGGGCCTCAAGGACGTGAAATTCATGTCCGACGACGGCATCGTGACCGACGAACTGGTGGCGACCGCCGGTGGTGCGCAGTATGTCGACGGCGTGTACATGACCTTCGGCGCCGACCCGCGCCTGCTGCCGGACAGCAAGGCGGTGGTTGAAGAGTTCCGCAAAAATGGCACCGAGCCAGAAGGCTACACCCTGTATGCCTACGCGTCGGTCCAGGCCCTGGCCGCCGGCTTCAACGGTGCCAAGTCCAACAAGGGTGAAGAAGCCGCCAAGTGGCTCAAGGCTCACCCGGTAAAAACCGTGATGGGTGAAAAAACCTGGGATGCCAAGGGCGACCTGAAAATCTCCGACTACGTGGTTTACCAGTGGGACAAAGACGGCAAATACCGCCAGTTGGAAAAGCAGAAGTAAGGCTGAGTGCCACAGACCTAATGTGGGAGGGGGCTTGCCCCCGATGACGGTGTATCAGCCACCCGATGTATAGCTGACCCTCCGCAATCGGGGGCATGCCCCCTCTCACATTGGGACAGTGTTGTTATTGAGATCTGTCTTTTCCTCCAGAAGGACCGCACACCTAGCGGTGTGCAGGTTCTCACCGCGTGAGATTGCGTTATGGATGGTATTTTCCTGCAGCAACTGGTCAACGGCCTGACCCTCGGGTCGGTCTATGGCCTGATCGCCATCGGCTACACAATGGTCTATGGCATCATTGGCATGATCAACTTCGCCCATGGCGAGGTTTATATGATTTCCGCTTACCTCGCGGCGATCAGTCTGGCACTGCTGGCTTACTTCGGCATCGAATCCTTCCCGCTGCTCATTCTCGGCACCCTGATCTTCACCGTGGTCGTCACCGGCGTTTACGGTTGGGTCATCGAACGGGTTGCCTACAAACCGCTGCGTAACTCCACCCGACTGGCACCGCTGATCAGCGCCATCGGTATCTCCCTGATCCTGCAGAACTACGCGCAGATCGCCCAGGGTGCCAAGCAACAAGGCATCCCGACCCTGCTGGCTGGCGCCTGGCGCGTCGATATCGGCAGCGGGTTCGTCCAGTTGACGTACACCAAGGTCTTCATCCTGGTCGCGGCCTTCGCCGGCATGGCCTTGCTGACCTACATCATCAAGTACACCAAGCTCGGCCGCATGTGCCGCGCTACCCAGCAAGACCGCAAGATGGCTTCGATCCTCGGCATCAACACCGACCGCGTGATCTCCTACGTGTTTGTCATCGGTGCCGCCATGGCGGCCCTGGCTGGCGTGTTGATCACCCTCAACTACGGCACGTTCGACTTCTACGCCGGCTTCATCATCGGCATCAAGGCCTTCACCGCAGCGGTACTCGGCGGCATCGGTTCCCTGCCTGGGGCCATGCTGGGCGGGATCATCCTCGGTATTTCGGAGTCGCTGTTCTCGGGGTTGATCAACTCTGACTACAAAGATGTGTTCAGTTTCTCCCTGCTGGTGGTGATTCTGATTTTCCGTCCCCAGGGCCTGCTTGGTCGCCCACTCGTGGCGAAGGTGTAAACATGTCTGCTGCCAAATCGATTGATATCAAAAAAAGTGTGGTCGATACGGTCCTCGCCGGGCTGATTGCGTTGATCGTGTTCGGTCCGATCGTCGGCGTGGTGCTCGACGGCTACAGCTTCAACCTGCAACCTGCGCGCGTGGCGATCCTGGTCGCCATCGTGATGGCCGGTCGCTTCGCCCTCAGCCTGTTCCTGCAAACGCCCAAGGGCGTGAAGATTCTGCAGGGCTTCGAGAGCAGCGGTTCCGGCGTGCATGTGCTGGCGCCGGACTATAAGTCGCGGCTGCGCTGGATCATCCCGGCGCTGATCGTGATCGCCATCGTGTTCCCGATCTTCGCCAACAAGTACCTGCTCACCGTGGTGATCCTCGGGCTGATCTACGTGTTGCTCGGCTTGGGCCTGAACATCGTGGTCGGCCTGGCCGGCTTGCTCGACCTGGGTTACGTGGCGTTCTACGCGATCGGTGCCTACGGCCTCGCGCTGGGGTATCAATACCTCGGCCTGGGTTTCTGGACGGTGCTGCCGCTGGCGGCCATCGCGGCGGCGCTGGCGGGGTGCATACTCGGCTTCCCGGTGTTGCGCATGCACGGCGACTACCTGGCAATCGTGACCCTGGGTTTTGGCGAAATCATCCGCCTGGTGCTGAACAACTGGCTGTCGTTCACCGGCGGGCCAAACGGTATGCCGGTGCCATCGCCGACCTTCCTCGGCCTGGAGTTCGGGCGTAAAGCGAAGGATGGCGGGATTCCGTTCCATGAGTTTTTCGGCCTCGATTACAACCCCAACATCAAGTTCATGTTCATCTACATCGTGCTGTTCCTGGTGGTGCTGGCCGTGCTGTACATCAAGCATCGCCTGACCCGCATGCCGGTCGGCCGCGCCTGGGAAGCCTTGCGCGAAGATGAAATTGCCTGTCGCTCCATGGGCCTGAACCACGTGCTTGTCAAGCTATCGGCCTTCACCATTGGTGCGTCCACCGCCGGTCTGGCCGGGGTGTTCTTTGCCAGCTACCAAGGCTTCGTCAACCCGTCGTCGTTCACCTTCTTCGAATCGGCGCTGATCCTGGCCATCGTGGTACTGGGCGGCATGGGCTCGACGGTCGGCGTGGTGATCGCGGCGTTCGTCTTGACCGTGGCGCCGGAACTGCTGCGCAGCTTCTCCGAGTACCGCGTGCTGCTGTTTGGCGTGTTGATGGTGGTGATGATGATCTGGCGACCGCGCGGCCTGATCCGGATCAGCCGCACCGGTGTGACCCCACGTAAAGGAGTGGCGCCATGAGCAAGGAAGTCGTCCTGTCCGTGGAACATCTGATGATGCACTTCGGTGGCATCAAGGCCTTGAGCGACGTGAGCCTCAAGGTCGAACGCAACTCGATCTTCGCCCTGATCGGCCCTAACGGCGCCGGCAAGACCACGGTGTTCAACTGCCTCACCGGCTTCTACAAAGCCAGTGGCGGCAAGATCGAACTCAACGTGCGCGGTCAGAAGACCAACGTGATCCAACTGCTCGGCGAACGCTTCGAGGCCGTCGATTTCGTTTCGCCGAAAAGTTTCTTCAGCCGTGTGTACTACAAGATGTTCGGCGGCACCCACCTGGTGAACCGCGCCGGCCTGGCGCGGACCTTCCAGAACATTCGCCTGTTCAAGGAAATGTCGGTGCTGGAAAACCTGCTGGTCGCCCAGCACATGTGGGTCAACCGCAACATGCTCGCGGGCATCCTCAATACCAAGGGCTACCGCAAGGCCGAAAGCGACGCGCTCGACCACGCGTTCTACTGGCTGGAAGTGGTCGACCTGGTGGACTGCGCCAATCGCCTGGCCGGCGAGCTCTCCTACGGCCAACAGCGCCGCCTGGAAATCGCCCGCGCCATGTGTACGCGGCCGCAGATCATCTGCCTCGACGAACCGGCAGCGGGCCTCAACCCCCAGGAAACCGAAGCCCTCAGCGCGATGATTCGCCTGCTGCGCGACGAACACGACCTCACGGTGGTGCTGATCGAACACGACATGGGCATGGTGATGAGTATTTCCGACCACATCGTGGTCCTCGACCACGGCAACGTGATTGCCGAGGGCGGGCCGGACGCGATCCGCAACGACCCGAAAGTGATTGCCGCCTACCTCGGCGCCGATGAGGAGGAGCTTGTATGAACGGGCCTATCCTCGAAATGAAGGACCTGGACGTGTTCTACGGGCCGATCCAGGCCCTGAAGAAAGTCTCGCTGCACATCAACGAAGGCGAAACCGTCAGCCTGATCGGCTCCAACGGCGCGGGTAAATCCACGCTGCTGATGTCGATCTTCGGCCAGCCACGGGCGGAGTCCGGGCAGATCATTTACAACGGCGTCGACATCACCCAAAAGTCGTCCCACTACATCGCGTCCAACGGCATCGCGCAGTCGCCGGAAGGTCGGCGGGTGTTCCCCGACATGACCGTCGAGGAAAACCTGCTGATGGGCACCATCCCCATCGGCGACAAGTTCGCTCAGGAAGACATGCAGCGCATGTTCGAGCTGTTCCCACGGCTCAAGGAGCGGCGTAACCAAAGGGCGATGACCATGTCCGGTGGCGAACAGCAAATGCTCGCCATCGCCCGCGCACTGATGAGCCGGCCCAAGTTGCTGCTGCTGGACGAACCGAGCCTGGGCCTGGCGCCGATTGTGGTGAAGCAGATCTTCGCGACCCTGCGCGAGCTGGCGGCCACCGGGATGACCATCTTCCTGGTGGAGCAGAACGCCAACCACGCGCTGCGTCTGTCAGACCGGGCGTATGTGATGGTCAACGGCGAGATTCGCCTGACAGGCACCGGTAAGGAGCTGCTGGTGAATGAGGAAGTGCGCAACGCCTACCTCGGTGGTCACTGACCTAGACAACGACGCATAAACCTTGTGGGAGGGGGCTTGCCCCCGATGGCGGTGTATCAGTCAGAACACCTGATACTGACCCACCGCCATCGGGGCAAGCCCCCTCCCACATTTGTTTTTTGTGTTGTCTACAGGCACCTCGCCAAATTGTGGAAAACAAATTTGGCCACCTCCCAAAGCGCGACATATAGCCGCCGCAAATCGCTGTTTTGTCACAGTTTTGACTTGTCCCCATCCGCTGTGGAACCGGCTGTGGGTAACGTGGGAGTAGCTGGCTGAAAGCCTTTGATTACGGGGCCTGCAGCGCTGAGGTTGTTTTTTGATCAGCGACTTTTTCACGACCTGCCGAGGGGTTTGTCAACCTGTTTAAAGACACAGGTATATGACCGGAATATGTCCGTCCAGCCTGTGGATAAGTCTGTGACTAAACTCTGGAAAGACTCCCGCAGAGGCCGGAATGACTGGCCTGGAGCCATCGTTCGGATTTTCCTGCCGGGCATGGGCCTACATACGGTCTTGTCCAGGTCAAGCAAAAAACTTTATAAAACTGGCTGAGAGCCTTGTACACAGCGGCTTTGGGCTTTTTGCACTTGCCCCCAAAGACTGTGGGCGCAGTTGTGGATAACCTGCGCGCATATGGCTGCAAGCCACGCCGCGTAAGGCTTTGCGTGAACTGATCAAAAACTGATCAGGCGTGCATGGCGTGATGTGTATAGCGGTTGCCGCGACGACGGCGTAAGGGCATTCTGCTGGCTGATTTTTTCCCCGATGCCCGCAAGGAGAACACCATGTCCAACACGCTGTTTATTACTGGCGCAACCTCAGGTTTCGGTGAAGCCTGCGCCCGTCGGTTTGCCGAAGCCGGCTGGAAACTGGTGCTCACCGGTCGTCGTGCCGAGCGTTTGAACGCGCTGGTCGAAGAGCTTTCCAAGCAGACCGAAGTACACGGCCTGGTGGTGGACGTGCGTGACCGCCAAGGCATGGAAGCGGCGATTGCCAACCTGCCGCCATCGTTCGCTACGCTGCGTGGGCTGATCAACAACGCCGGCCTGGCCGTGGGCACCGACCCCGCGCCCAAGTGCAGCCTCGACGACTGGGAAACCATGGTCGATACCAACATCAAGGGCCTGCTGACCACCACCAGCCTCCTGCTGCCACGCCTGATCGCTCATGGCCGCGGTGCGGGGATCATCAACCTGGGCTCCATCGCCGGCAGCTACCCCTACCCGGGCAGCCACGTGTATGGCGGCTCCAAAGCGTTCGTGAAGCAATTCTCGCTGAACCTGCGCTGCGACCTGCAAGGCACCGGCGTGCGTGTGACCAACATCGAGCCGGGCCTGTGCGAAAGCGAATTCTCCCTGGTGCGCTTCGGCGGCGACCAGGCGCGCTACGACGCCACCTACGCTGGCGCCGAGCCGATCCAGCCGCAGGACATCGCCGACACCATCTTCTGGGTGCTGAACACCCCGGCGCACGTCAACATCAACCGCCTGGAGCTGATGCCGGTGAGCCAGACCTGGGCCGGGTTTGCGATTGAGCGTGGGGCCAAGTAAGGGGTTAGACCGAGTCGCCTGCATCGGGGGCAAGCCCCCTCCCACATTTGAATGGGTTCACACATCAAAATCTGTGAACCCAATCCAGTGTGGGAAGGGGCTTGCCCCCGATGAGGCCCAGAAGGTCAACCGAGAACCTTGACCAACCCCTGATAACAAGTCGCCAGATGATACGGCGTGGTCGACGGCATATCCCGTCGGCTCACGCTGCCCTGGGCATCCAGGCATTCATGCCAGCCCTTGGCATGCAGGAAGCGCTGCTGCAACGCGAGCAACTGGCGCTGCAGCACGGCTTCGCTGCCCGCGCGCAAGGTCAATGCGCGCAGGTATTCCGCCTGGGCCCAGATGCGTTGGGTGCCGTCGCGCACGCTGCCGTCCAGGGCGAGCATGCCGCTGACCGCGCCGGTCTGGTTATCCACACCCTTTTGCTCGGCATAGGCAAAAGCCCGCGTCAGCGAAGCATGCAGCGGTGTGCCGCGCAGCACGTCTGAAGACTCGAGCAAGAAGAACCATTCGAACTGGTGCCCCGGCTCAAACCAGTTATCCACAGCACCCAGCGGTTTTTCCATCATCACGCCATGCTGGGGCTCGATGAAACGCTGCTGCATGGCCGTCGCCAAGGCCAGTAATGCGCTTTGCACCTCGGCGTCTGCACGCACCGCCAGGGTGGCGAGGAAGCCTTCAGCCAGGTGCATCAACGGGTTTTGCAATGGGCCGGACTTGAGCGACGACCAGTTACGCTCCAGCACCGCCTCGTACAGGCCATCGCCGCTGGCGAAGCGTTGGGCGACCACTTCCAGCGCCGCATTCAGCACCGACTCCACCAGCGGTTCGCGCACTTTGGCCCAGTAATGGGCGCAGGCGAAGATGATGAAGGCGTGGGTGTAGAGATCCTTGCGCTTGTCCAGCGGCTGGCCGGCGGGGTCGATGCTGTAGAACCAGCCGCCGTGCTCGGCGTCGTGGAAATGCCGTTGCAGCGAGCGGAATCTTGGGCCTGTGCGGTGCTGCCAATCAGCAACAGAGCGAAGCTGATGATGATGCGATACGGCATGAGCCTGGTCCCAATACAAAGCCAAAATATAAAACCCCGCGGATTCTACCGGCCCAACCCCCACACCAACATGAACGATATTCATGCAAAACCTGCACATGCTCCAAATCCACACAGGTTTGCTATGATCCACGCCCTCCGTAATGCCTGACCAGAGTAGTCCCATGTCCGATCGTAGCGCTCGTCTGCAAGCCCTCCACCAAGCCCTCAAGGAACGCATCCTGATCCTCGACGGCGGCATGGGCACGATGATCCAGAGCTATAAACTGGAAGAACAGGACTACCGTGGCAAACGTTTTGCCGACTGGCCGAGCGACGTCAAGGGCAACAACGACCTGTTGCTGCTCAGCCGCCCGGACGTCATCGCCTCCATCGAGAAGGCGTACCTGGATGCCGGCGCCGACATCCTCGAAACCAACACGTTCAATGCCACCCAAGTGTCCCAGGCCGATTACGGCATGGAGTCGCTCGCCTACGAGCTGAACGTAGAGGGCGCGCGGGTCGCGCGTAAGGTGGCCGACGCCAAGACTCTGGAGACCCCGGACAAACCGCGTTTCGTCGCCGGCGTGCTCGGCCCGACCAGCCGTACCTGCTCGCTGTCGCCGGATGTGAACAACCCCGGCTACCGCAACGTGACCTTCGATGAACTGGTGGAGAACTACACCGAGGCCACCAAGGGCCTGATCGAAGGCGGTGCGGACATGATTCTCATCGAAACCATTTTCGACACCCTCAACGCCAAGGCAGCGATCTTTGCCGTGCAGGGCGTGTTCGAAGAACTGGGTTTCGAACTGCCGATCATGATCTCCGGCACCATCACCGATGCCTCCGGCCGTACCCTGTCGGGCCAGACCACCGAAGCGTTCTGGAACTCGGTCAGCCACGCCAAGCCGATTTCCGTGGGCCTCAACTGCGCCCTGGGCGCCAGCGAGTTGCGTCCGTACCTCGAAGAGCTGTCGAACAAAGCCAACACTTATGTGTCCGCGCACCCCAACGCCGGCCTGCCCAACGAATTCGGCGAGTACGACGAATTGCCGGCGCAAACCGCCAAAGTCATCGAGGAATTCGCCCAGAGCGGTTTCCTGAACATTGTCGGCGGCTGCTGCGGCACCACGCCGGGGCATATCGAAGCCATCGCTAACGCCGTGGCCGGTTACGCGCCGCGCCAGATCCCGGACATCCCCAAGGCCTGCCGCTTGTCGGGCCTGGAGCCGTTCACCATCGATCGCCAGTCGCTGTTCGTCAACGTCGGCGAACGTACCAACATCACCGGCTCCGCGCGTTTCGCCCGGCTGATCCGCGAAGACAATTACACCGAAGCCCTTGAAGTCGCCCTGCAGCAGGTGGAAGCCGGCGCCCAGGTGATCGACATCAACATGGACGAAGGCATGCTCGATTCGAAGAAGGCCATGGTGACCTTCCTCAATCTGATTGCCGGCGAGCCGGACATCTCCCGCGTGCCGATCATGATCGACTCCTCCAAGTGGGAAGTGATCGAGGCCGGCCTCAAGTGCATCCAGGGCAAGGGCATCGTCAACTCCATCAGCATGAAGGAAGGCGTCGAGCAGTTCATTCATCACGCCAAGCTGTGCAAACGCTACGGTGCTGCCGTGGTGGTGATGGCCTTCGACGAAGCCGGCCAGGCCGACACCGAAACGCGCAAGAAAGAGATCTGCAAACGCTCCTACGACATCCTGGTCAATGAAGTCGGCTTCCCGCCGGAAGACATCATCTTCGACCCGAACATCTTCGCGGTCGCCACCGGTATCGAAGAGCACAACAACTACGCGGTCGACTTCATCAACGCCTGCGCCTATATCCGCGACGAGCTGCCGTATGCACTGACGTCGGGTGGCGTGTCCAACGTGTCGTTCTCGTTCCGCGGCAACAACCCGGTGCGCGAGGCGATCCACTCGGTGTTCCTGCTGTATGCGATCCGCAACGGCCTGACCATGGGCATCGTCAACGCCGGCCAGTTGGAGATCTACGACCAGATCCCGACCGAACTGCGCGATGCAGTGGAAGACGTGGTGCTCAACCGCACCCCGGAAGGTACCGACGCCCTGCTCGCCATCGCCGACAAGTACAAGGGCGACGGCAGCGTCAAAGAAGCCGAAACCGAGGAATGGCGCGGCTGGCCAGTCAACAAGCGCCTGGAACACGCGCTGGTCAAAGGCATCACCACGCACATTGTTGAAGACACCGAAGAATCCCGGCAGTCGTTCGCGCGCCCGATCGAAGTGATCGAAGGCCCGCTGATGTCCGGCATGAACATCGTCGGCGACCTGTTTGGCGCCGGCAAAATGTTCCTGCCCCAGGTGGTCAAGTCTGCACGCGTCATGAAACAGGCCGTGGCCCACTTGATCCCGTTCATCGAGCTGGAGAAAGGCGACAAGCCGGAAGCCAAGGGCAAGATCCTCATGGCCACAGTGAAGGGCGACGTGCATGACATCGGCAAGAACATCGTCGGCGTGGTGCTGGGGTGCAACGGCTATGACATCGTCGATCTGGGCGTGATGGTGCCGGCGGAGAAGATCCTGCAGGTGGCCAAGGAACAGAAGTGCGACATCATCGGGCTGTCCGGCCTGATCACGCCGTCCCTGGACGAGATGGTCCACGTCGCCCGCGAAATGCAGCGCCAGGACTTCCACCTGCCGCTGATGATCGGCGGCGCCACCACCTCCAAGGCGCACACGGCGGTGAAGATCGAGCCCAAGTACAGCAACGATGCCGTGATCTATGTGACCGACGCCTCGCGCGCGGTGGGCGTGGCCACGCAACTGCTGTCCAAGGAGTTGAAGGCCGGTTTCGTCGAGAAAACCCGCCTGGAATACATCGAAGTCCGCGAGCGCACCTCGAACCGCAGCGCGCGCACCGAACGCCTGAGCTACCCGGCAGCGATCGCCAAGAAGCCGCAATTCGACTGGAGCACTTACACGCCGGTCACGCCGACCTTTACCGGCGCCAAGGTGCTGGACAACATCGACCTCAAGGTGCTGGCCGAATACATCGACTGGACCCCGTTCTTCATCTCCTGGGACCTGGCCGGCAAGTTCCCGCGCATCCTCACCGATGAAGTGGTGGGTGAAGCCGCCACGGCGCTGTATGCCGATGCCCAGGAAATGCTCGCCAAGCTGATCGACGAGAAGCTGATCAGCGCTCGCGCGGTGTTTGGCTTCTGGCCGGCCAACCAGGTGAAGGACGACGACCTGGAAGTCTACGGCGAAGACGGCAAGCCCCTGGCAACCTTGCACCACCTGCGCCAGCAGATCATCAAGACCGACGGCAAGCCGAACTTCTCCCTGGCCGATTTTGTCGCGCCTAAAGACAGCGGCATCACCGACTACGTGGGTGGTTTTATCACCACCGCCGGCATCGGCGCCGAGGAAGTGGCCAAGGCTTACCAGGACGCGGGCGACGACTACAACTCGATCATGGTCAAGGCCCTGGCCGACCGCCTGGCCGAAGCCTGCGCCGAATGGTTGCACCAGCAGGTGCGCAAAAACTATTGGGGTTATGCCAAGGACGAGCAACTGGATAACGAGGCGCTGATCAAAGAGCAGTACAGCGGCATCCGCCCTGCCCCCGGCTACCCGGCGTGCCCCGACCACACCGAGAAAGGCACCTTGTTCCAACTGCTGGACCCTGAGGCCCGCGAGATGCAGGCCGGTCGCAGCGGCGTGTTCCTCACCGAACACTACGCAATGTTCCCGGCGGCAGCGGTCAGCGGTTGGTACTTCGCCCACCCGCAGGCGCAATACTTCGCCGTGGGCAAGGTCGACAAAGACCAGGTGGCGAGCTACACCGCGCGTAAAGGCCAGGATCTGGCCGTGACCGAGCGCTGGTTGGCACCGAACCTGGGTTACGACAACTAAGCGCGCGCAGATTGTCTATGCTTGCCTCACACACCTTGTGTCGAGGCACGTATGGACGATCCAGCCAACAACAAGCCGCCTACCCTGTGGCAGATGCTACACAGCGTCGTCGCCGCCGCCTTTGGCGTACAGAGCGGCAAGAACCGCGCCCGCGACTTCACCCATGGCAAGCCCAGCCACTTTGTGGTTCTGGGCATTCTGTTCACGGCGGTGTTTGCCTTGACCCTGTTCGGCATCGTCAAGCTGGTGTTGCTGCTGGCCGGGGTTTAGCGCATCAGCAGTTGCATGCTGAAGGGATAGCGATAGGACGCGGGCTTGCCCACGGCGGACAGTGCACGAAAATTCACCGTCGGTGTGGGCCCCAACAATCGCCGCGCCTGAGCGGCATCGATCAGCTGGAATAGCGCCTCACGGCGGTCGCGCCCGCCATGGGCGCCAATGTCCACGCCCTTGGCATCATCATGGATCAGTACCATGGCCCACCCACCCACGGTGAAATGCCCGGCGACCAAGGACGACAACCGGCCGCTTAGACGCTCGCGCAAGATCTCCGGCGAGCTGTTGACCGCACTGAACAGCGCGTCCTTGCCGGGCAACCGCCCGCTGTCCTGGAACGCCTGCATAGCACCCAGCGCCATCTGATCGTTGGCCGACCACACCAGTGCCGTCTGCGGATAGCGCTTGAACAACTGCGTCGCTTGCTCGAAGGCGCGCTCGCGGCTCCACTCGCCATAGACCAACTGACGCAGGCGCACCTCGGGATGTTCGGCCAGCGCTCGGTGCATGCCTTGTTCTCGCAAGAGGGCAACGGGGGTGGTCTTGATGCCGGAAAATGCCAACAGGTCGAGGGATTCGCCGGGTGCAACTCGACCGCGCTGGCGCAACATGTCCTTGAGCATCAGGTAGCCAGCCTGTTCGTCGTCGGCTACCAGACTGCCAATCAAATTGATGCCATCGTGGGCCCCGAACAATCGCACTTGGTCGGCGGTCAGCGCATTGTTCACCATCAGCAATTTGACCCCACTGCCCTGGGCCATGCGCAGAATCTGCGGTGCAACATACTGCTCATTCACCAGTACCAGGTAATCGGGCCGCTCGCTGCTTTGCAGCACCTCTCGGGCCTGTTCCAGCGTGTTGCGGGGATCGCGCTCGCCATAGCGCACACGCAAATCCAGGCCGAGGTCCTTGGCTGCGGCCTGCATGAATTGCGTATAGCTGACCCAAAAGGTTTCCGTTGACATGCCCGGGTTGAGAAACACCACCGACGCCGCCTGGACCACTCCGCAAAACGCCGGCCCCAGCAACCACACGCATGTAAACAAAACCTTCAACATTATTATTTAAGCCTTGAACATTGGCCGCCATGATACTGGCAATCAGACAGTCATTCGAGGCTCAGTCAACGCTCTTTATTGGTGGCCGACCCAGAACACCGCAGTCCCTACCACGAGAATGATCAGGAATAGAATGGCCCAGGCGTCCACAGTACTGTCGGGTTTACGGGCTTTTGTCGAATTGCTCATCGCATCGCCTCTTGTCAGTTTTATAGGTGATTGCATTAAGACTCGCCCACAGTAAAGTCGATGATTGCCCGCATGACAAATGTGGGTATGCTAAAAATCGTACCCATTAGTCGATTTGGTTCTTTGCATATACTCAAACATCACTTTTGCGCATAAACGCAAACTGGTATCGTGCCCCGGCTCCGTTGGGAGTGCGCGGCCGTGCGCGCAGATTTGCCGAGAACAGGACCTATATGTACGTATACGACGAATACGATCAGCGCATCATCGAGGACCGCGTCAAGCAGTTCCGTGATCAGACCCGACGCTACCTAGCAGGTGAACTGAGCGAAGAAGAGTTCCGCCCTCTGCGCCTGCAAAATGGCCTTTATGTGCAGCGCTTTGCGCCGATGCTGCGGGTGGCCGTGCCTTATGGCCAACTGACGTCGCGCCAGACGCGCATGATGGCCAAGATTGCCCGTGACTTCGACAAGGGCTACGCCCACATCAGTACCCGCCAGAACGTACAGTTCAACTGGCCGGCGCTGGAAGATGTGCCGGACATCCTGGCTGAACTGGCCACCGTGCAGATGCACGCCATTCAGACCAGCGGTAACTGCCTGCGCAACGTGACCACTGACCAGTTCGCCGGGGTTGCCGCCGACGAGCTGATCGACCCGCGCCCCTGGTGTGAAATCGTCCGCCAATGGACCACGTTCCACCCCGAATTCGCTTACCTGCCGCGCAAGTTCAAGATCGCCATCAATGGCTCGACGTCGGACCGTGCGGCTATCGAAGTGCATGACATAGGCCTGGAGCCGGTCCACAACGCCGCTGGCGAGCTGGGCTTCCGTGTACTGGTGGGTGGCGGCCTGGGTCGTACCCCGGTAGTCGGCGCGTTTATCAACGAGTTCCTGCCGTGGCAGGACCTGCTGAGCTACCTCGACGCGATCCTGCGGGTCTACAACCGCTACGGCCGTCGCGACAACAAGTACAAGGCCCGGATCAAGATTCTGGTCAAAGCGCTGACCCCTGAGGTGTTCGCCCAGAAAGTCGACGCCGAGATGGAACATCTGCGCGGCGGCCAGACCACCCTGACCGAAGCCGAAGTCCACCGTGTGGCCAAGCACTTCGTCGACCCCGAGTACAAGGCCCTGAGCAATCAGGACGCCGAACTCGCCGCGCTCGACCAGCAGCACGCAGGCTTCGCCCGCTGGCGTACACGCAACACCCTGGCGCACAAAAAGCCGGGCTATATCGCCGTGACCCTGTCGCTCAAGCCTACCGGTGTCGCCCCTGGCGATATCACCGACAAGCAGCTGGACGCCGTGGCCGACCTGGCCGAGCGCTACAGCTTCGGTCAACTGCGCACCTCCCACGAGCAGAACATCATTCTCGCGGACGTTGAGCAGAGCCAACTGTTCACCCTGTGGGGCGAACTGCGCGAAGGTGGTTTCGCCACGCCGAACATCGGCCTGCTGACCGACATCATCTGCTGCCCGGGCGGCGACTTCTGCTCCCTGGCCAACGCCAAGTCGATCCCGATTGCCGAATCGATCCAGCGCCGTTTTGACGACCTGGACTACCTGTTCGACATCGGCGAGCTGGACCTGAATATTTCCGGCTGCATGAACGCCTGTGGTCACCACCACGTCGGCCACATCGGCATCCTGGGCGTGGACAAGAAAGGCGAAGAATTCTACCAAGTGTCCCTGGGTGGCAGCGCCAGCCGCGATGCGAGCCTGGGCAAGATTCTCGGCCCATCCTTCGCCCAGGAAGCCATGCCCGAGGTGATCGGCAAACTGATCGATGTGTACATCGAGCAGCGCACCGAAGATGAGCGTTTCATCGACACCTACCAGCGCATCGGCATTGACCTGTTCAAGGAGCGCGTCTATGCAGCGAATCATTAAGAACAACGAAGTCGTCGACGAAACCTGGCACCTGCTGCCCAAGGACGCGACCTTCGACGGCATCTCCAACTGCGACGACCTGATCGTGCCGTTGGCCCTGTGGCGCGAGCACGGCCATGCGCTCAAGGCCCGCGACGGCGGCCTGGGTGTGTGGTTGGACGCCGATGAAGAAGCCGAAGAGATCGGTGACGACGTGGCTCACTTCCAGGTCATCGCCCTGAACTTCCCGGCCTTCACCGACGGGCGCAACTACTCCAACGCGCGCCTGCTGCGTGACCGCTATGGTTACAAGGGCGAATTGCGCGCGATTGGCGACGTGCTGCGCGACCAGCTGTTCTACCTGCACCGCTGCGGGTTCGATGCCTTCGCCTTGCGCGCCGACAAAGACCCGTATGAAGCGCTGGAGAGCCTCAAGGACTTCTCCGTGACGTACCAGGCTGCAACGGACGAACCGCTGCCGCTGTTCCGTCGACGTTAAGCGTTAACGCAGTGAAAAGCCCTGGCATGCCAGGGCTAATGAGATGGTCACCCCCAACACCCTGTGAGGGCTACGCTTTCACAGGGTGTTTTGTTTTCGGAGGCCATCATCATGAGCGAGTCAGCGCTGATCGGTATCGATCTCGGCAAACATACTTTCCACCTGCACGGCCAGGATAAGTCGGGCCGCGAGGTCTTTCGCAAAAAATGCTCACGGGCGCAGATGATGCGGTTTTTCGGCAATGTGCCGAGCTGTGTCGTGGTGATGGAGGCCTGCGCAGGGTCGCATTTTGTCGCTCGCCAACTGATGGCGATGGGGCATACGGCCAAGCTGGTCTCTCCGCAGTTTGTTCGCCCCTTCGTCAAGGACAACAAAAACGACTTTGTCGACGTTAAGGCGATTTGCGAAGCCGATTCTCGTCCATCCATACGCTTCGTTACGCCTAAAACCGAATCTCAGCAAACCCTGTCTGTGCTGCATCGGATGCGCGAATCATTGGTGCATGACCGAACCAAAACGGCTAATCAGATGCCCGGTTTCCTGCTGGAGCTTGGCATCAACCAGCCCAAAGGATCGGCCATCATGAAGCGTTTGGCGAGCGTCTTGGCCGAGCATGAATTACCCGTTCGTCTGACGGTATTGTTACAACGCCTACACGATCACTTCGTCTACCTGGATGAGCAAATCAAAGCGCTGGATAAAGAACTGGCGGATCGACGACATTCGAATATCGTGGCCTGTGCCTTGGCTAACAAACTGGCGCGTATCGCTTGGGCGATAGCCGCTCACCATACGCAATATGAAGCAGGGCCAGACGCCTTGAGCGCCTGATCCTGCGGTTGTTGCAGTACCACGATTCACCCTTCAGGTTTTGCGATAGCTGAACAACAGATGATGTGAACGGCACGCCGGCCTGGCGAAGATACTGACTGTGTATTCCAGTGGTTGTGAGCCACTTATTCCAGTGATAGTGAACCACCGCACTGGTGGTTATGAACCGCCAAAATTCTGCCTACTTGTAACGGTTCGCGCTTGAAAAATATGCGACTCGCATTCATCGACTTTCTGACACGCTAAGTACATCAGTGCTGCTTTGTGGCAATTGCGTCAGGGAGTAGTTTCCAGTGTGATCGCCATGAAATATTTTGCATGACTAGGCTCCCATCTTTGGGAAATGTCCTATTTACTCTCGATCTTTATGTGTGCAGCCTTTGGCGCATCGTTTGAGCGTCTGCCCGCCGACGCGAGAACCTCGACTGGACTGATCCGCGATAATTAATCGAGGGAATATGGATATGACGATGCCCAATCAATGGCAAGAACAGATCGAACATGTTTGCGCCCACATTGGCATAAGCCAGATTGACCTACTGCTCGACCAAGCAGGATGGGGCCACCGTGCTGTGCCTGCCTTGGAGATGCTAACGCCAGAAGTCCCCTGGTTCTCGTTGTTCACCGGCACGCCAGAGCAAAACCTGTTGGATCAGGCCCCTCTGTTGATGCGTCTAGACTTGACGCAGTGGCAACATAAGGCCTGGCTGAACCAGTTGGTGGAGCATGCCACCGATGGTCGCCTAATGGTGGTGATCTCGTCATTGCCCTTCGAAGTTTTGAGTAAAACCCTGCAAGGGTTTTCGCAATTGGCTTGGGGTGGACAAACCGGTTTGTTACGGTATTACGACTCACGCATCTTTCCCCTGCTGATGTCCTCGATCCTCACCGATCAGCAGCGCGCCGAGTTTCTGCAAGCCGTTGCTTATTGGGGCTGGCTTGATCGGGATAACCAGCCGCAGTGGTTACAAGGCACGAGGCTTACACATCAGAGCAATATCCAAGTCACTCCCTTCGTGGAAATTAACGATCAACAATTTGACCTGCTTGGTTGTATCAGCGATGCACAGCAACTGTTAAATGGCAAAAACTTTGATTTCCTGGATGAGAGCCGAGAGCGGCGTTTCGCGTTGATTCACTCACTTATTGTGCAAGCGGGCCAGGAAAATTATTTCGGCGATTTGACCGAGTATGTGAAACACAACTTAAGCGGAACCAAGTTGCCTGGATAGCCACTTTGCACAAGTGGCTTGAATGATTTACGCGATCAAGGTAATCAGCAAGGAAGTTACTAGCAATGCAATCGACAATAAAAAAAACAATACAAAAAGTCTCGTTTTACTTGTTGGGATTCGCGTTATCTGGGTGTTCTTCAGCGAACAATGAAATGGCTGGGGGAAACCTGCAAGCCATCAACCATACCATGCACGGTATTAACTGGATGTCGGTCGATGGTTACCGAGCGGACGGTGGTGGTGGAAGCTCGTGTTGCATCATCATGCCCGTCAAATGGCGTCCTGGCTTAAAGGCCCAGATTGAATGGGAGGTCGATCCCGAGCCATTTGGGCCCACACCGCCTTTAGGAACAGACGAGTTCAGAGCTTTTATGGTTAAACATAAAGCCAACTATCAGCGCCACAACACCACCGTGGATATTCCAGAGTGGCCTGGAACGGAACGATGTGGCTTGAAGGTACACTTTTTGGTTTGTAACCAGATCAAGGTTACGAGCTCATGTTGGGCATTTAACTCAGAGCATTATCCGATTAAAGAACCCTCGCAAATGAAGGAGCCAGCTGTATGTCCGAAGTGAACAATAATTCAAAAGACAAAGCTTGGGGGCCGCCAGTTTTTCCTGCTGCGGGGCGTTTTCCGACGAAAACTTCGGATGTGACAGATAACTACAATAAGCAAATTGCTGAGCAAAATCGGTTTCAACAAAACCGTGACGATCAAGGGCGTCGCACGCAGCGTTTTACCTGTTGTCATAGCCTGCATATCAGTCTGTTTTTCGATGGAACCAACAATAACGAAAAGAGCGACACCCAGGATGGTCATCCCACTAATATAGCCAAGCTTTTTCATGCCTCTCTAAGAGGCAAAGACGCGATGGGGCAGGGTTATTTTTCGTATTACATGCCCGGTGTCGGCACGCCATTCCCCGAAGTTGGCGAACTGGATTACAGCGATAGCGGGCTGCAATATGCCACTGGGGGGGAAGACCGGATCAACTGGGCCTTGGTACAGGTGGCCAGCGCGTTATCTTATGCTCTGAACAATAAAAACGGAATTGATGACATTGTCGCCAAGACCAAGGTCGAGGCCATGAGCACCTGGAAGGCACCGCTGATGAGTGCCCTGGGTGAAGGCAATCGACGCCGAATCATGAAAGAGCTGCTGACCCCTTTACAAGCTCGCAAGGACAAGACCCAACCTAAAGTGCTGGCGGTCAAACTGTACGTGTACGGTTTCTCTCGGGGAGCGGCAGAGGCTCGCACTTTTGTTACCTGGTTGAGTCAGTTGTTCGACACCCCAGAAGGGGACGAACTGCCAAAACAGGAACTGTTGGGCTTGCCTGTCAGCGTTGAGTTTCTTGGCGTGCTGGACACGGTGGCCTCGGTGGGTATTGCCCATGTAGCCCCATTCTTTGCTGGGCATATGGACTGGGCCGATAACACCCAGTTGCTACCGGATGCGCAGCGGTTCCCGGAACTGGTCAAGTGTTGCCGGCATTTTGTCGCGGGCTTCGAGCAACGCTCATGCTTTCCGTTGGATTCGATTCGTAACGAAAACGGCCAGTATCCGGCCAATACCTACGAAGTGGTGTACCCCGGTGTGCACTCGGATGTGGGCGGCGGCTACCCGAAAAATGACCAGGGCAAAGCTCGTAAAGGTACTCATGAGTTGGTGTCGCAGATTGTCTTGCACGACTTGTATGCCGTTGCTTTTGCAGCGGGTGCCCCTCTGCAAGTGCCAGAAGAGGTACTGCCGGACACGTTTAATAATAGCTCGGAGAAGTTGTGGCGAAAGTTGGGGCGAGATACAAGAGAGGAGTTCGATATGAGCCCCCATGTAGTGGATCGCTTCAACGCCTGGCGCCTCAAAACCCTACCAGGTATTGCGGCTGACGAATCCGTCGAGGACTCGGCCTATAAGCCGCTGCGTTTGAACACCACCGTAGAAGACACCCTGGCCGACCAACTGGGCTGGATCACCGGTTGGCGTATTGGTCGTTACGTCAATGATCCTCAAGGTTGTAACGACAGCTATAAGCGCCAGCCTTTTTTCACCCAAGCCAAAGAGGCGACGCCCTATCAGGAAACTACTGAACGCGAACAGTATAAAAAAGACGAGGCTGATGCCGTGAAAATGCGGCGGGATAACCCTCAGTATCCCGGCCCACGGATCTATGAGCCGCAGATTGATCAGACCCAACTCAGCCAAGCTGCCGAGGAATTCAAGTCTGACTACACCGGCCAGAAGCGTGAGCAATCCAGTTGGCAAGGCACGGTGACCGACGTGGTGTTACGCGATGCGATCTATTTACTTAACGAGAATGACGAGTCCAAGGACCATGACGCCCTCAAGACGGCAGGTGATCTGCGCAGTAAGCAACTGTTCCGTGATGCTCAAGGCACGTCCAGTGCAGACCCTGAGATGGCCCTACTGGTGGCGTTGTTCGATGACCAGATACACGACTCGCGGGCCTGGTTCATGCACGACAAGTTGAAATCGAGGGAGTTGTGGGCCGGTTATTTCTTTTACCGCATGACCTATTTCGGCAATGACAATAGCCGTGATCTGTCCCCAGTCGTAGTGGCCGGTCGCATATTGGGCGTGGCGATGATTGCCGGGGCTACGGTGTATGGCATCAAGCGCCGTGGTGTATTAGGTGGTGTTGGCGGACTGGCGGCGGGCATTGGGGCGGCGACCATCGGCTACCAGGTGATCGATAAGGCCACTGGCCTAGTGGTACCGTTCTTGCCTGGCGCGGAACAACTCCTGCAACCAAGCAGCCATGTGGGTCAGATCGCGTCGGAGCAGAAGCATCAGATTGAACTGGATGACTTTGCCCGACGCATGGAACGAACCACAGCCATGTTGCGCAAGACGGGCAGCTTGTTCGAACACGGATAGTGTCGTTTAAGACGCGAAAAAAAATAAATCATTCTGGTCGATTACCCTACAAACCTCAGTTCCAACTTCAACTGACGGTTTTGATAATCGACCTGCACCTTCTCGCTTCCCACCCCATTCCGCCCGCAACTGTTCTCGGCTACACAGCCAGCCTTCCGCCCGTACCAACATTGGCCAGAGCCGTTGAGGGTGTTCCACCAGATGCTGATTGATCAAACGACAGACGCTATTGGTCTGTAAGCGCTCCATAAACCCCACATTCAAAGCCGTCACCTGATCTTCGATGCTGTGCTCCCGATTCCTTTCCGGAGCCAGCACCTCATGATGCGACCCGACGCAAAAGTCGAAAATCTATGGTCACCCCCTTTTTTGCAATGCTTATCAGTGATGGTTAGTTGGCTTGCCTAAATCTATCCGGCGTCTGGTTTTTATACATTGATTTTGATCGACGCCAGCACCTGTTTCTGCCCCATGGAACACGGCACACCTTCCGGCTGCGCCCGCACCGCCTCGATCACGCCCAGCAGCTGCGCCTTGCTGTGCGCCAGTTGCGCCTGCATCCCTTCGATCTGCCGCACCTTACGCTCCAACGCCTCAATCAGTTCCTCGCGCTTGTGCTCCCCTGGGGTCGGCATCAATGCCTTGAGTTCCTGCAAGGTAAACCCGGCCTGTTGCGCGCTCTGGATCAGTTGCAGGGTTTGCAGCGCTTCGGGTGCATAACGCCGATAGCCGTTGGCCTGCCTCCCCACCTGGCTGATCAACCCTTCGGCTTCATAAAAGCGAATACGCGACGCCGCCAGCCCGCTCTGTTTTGCCAGTTCGCCAATATTCATCGTCACGCCTGCTTGACATTAAAGTTAACTTTAATCTTAGCCTGAGGCCTCACCCGCTCAGGAGTCAACCATGTCACCTTTCGACCCCCTGCAACTGCCCAACGGCCAAGTCCTTGCCAACCGTATCGCCAAGGCCGCGATGGAGGAAAACATGGCGGACGCCCAACAAGCGCCGTCCCGTGAATTGAAGCAGCTATACCAAGCCTGGGCGGATGGCGAGCCTGGCTTGCTGCTAACGGGCAACGTGATGGTCGACCGCCGCGCGATGACCGGCCCCGGCGGCGTGGCCCTTGAAGACGAGCAGCAGCTCGACAGCTTTCGCGAATGGGCGGCCATCGGGCGAAACAAGGGCGGGCACTTCTGGGTGCAGCTCAATCATCCGGGGCGCCAGACGCCGGCCAACCTGCGCCAGCAAGCCTTGGCGCCCTCCGCCGTAGCCCTCGACCTGGGTGGTTTTTCGAAAATGTTCGCCAAGCCCAAGGCTATGTCCGAAGACCAGATCCAGAACGTGATCACACGCTTTGCCACCAGCGCGCGCCTGGCCGAGAAAGCGGGGTTTAGCGGCGTGCAGATCCACGGCGCGCATGGCTACTTGCTAAGCCAATTTCTCTCGCCCCTGAGCAACCGGCGCACCGATCACTGGGGCGGCGCTCTGCAAAACCGCGCGCGCTTGCTGCTTGAAGTGATCAAGGCCGTTCGCGCCAGTGTCAGCCCCTCATTTTGCGTGGGGGTGAAACTCAACTCGGCAGACTTCCAGCGCGGCGGCTTCGACGCAGACGATGCGCGCGCCGTGGTCGAGTTGTTGAATCCGCTACCCATCGACCTGCTGGAGCTGTCCGGCGGTAGCTACGAAGCACCGGCCATGCAAGGCGAAGCCCGGGACGGGCGGACCCTGGCCCGCGAAGCGTATTTCCTGGAAATGGCCCGCGAACTGGCGACCATCGCCAAAATGCCCGTGATGGTGACCGGTGGCATTCGTCGCCTGCCGGTGGTGCAGCAAGTCCTCGACAGCGGCATCGCCATGGCCGGCATTGCCACCGCCCTGACCCTGGAACCGCAACTGATCAAACACTGGCGCGAAGGGCGCGACCTCAACCCGCAACTGAAACCGATCAGTTGGCAGCGCAAGCCTCTCGCCGCCCTCGCCACCCTGGCCGTGGTGCGTGACCAG
>NZ_JAKNRV010000359.1:0-5054 GCF_023072625.1 Pseudomonas emilianonis | reverse complement strand
CTGTTTTTCCGTGCTGCAAAGCCAGCTCGACAGCGCCAAGGCCCAGGGCCAATGGGTACTGGTCGATTACTACGCCGACTGGTGCGTGTCGTGCAAGATCATGGAAAAACAGGTGTTCGGTAAACCCCACGTGATGGACGCCCTGAAAGACGTGCGCCTGCTGCGCCTCGACGTCACCGCCGACAACGCCGCCAGCCGCGCACTGCTCGGCCGCTACAAAGTGCCGGGGCCTCCGAGCTTCGTATGGATCGGCCCGGACGGTGAAGAACGCCGCGCCCGGCGCATCACCGGCGAAGTCGATGCCGATACGTTCCTGCAACGCTGGACCCAGACGCGGGACGCCCGCTGATGCTGACCCTGACCATCGGCACCTTCGCCATCGCGCTGAATCACATCCTGCTGATCAGCGCGCTGATTCTCGCCACCCTGGTGGGGTGGCGTGTGGCCAAGCGTGGGGGGGAGAACCCGGAGTCGGTGCTGTTCTACCTGTTCCTGCTGGGCATGTTGGCAGCCCGCATCAGCTTTGTGCTGATGTACTGGAGTTACTACCGCAACGACCCGTTGCAGATCGTCGACCTGCGCGACGGCGGCTTTCTCGCCTGGCCCGGCGTCATTGCACTGATCCTCGGCGCGCTGCTGTACGGCTGGCGCCGCCCGGCCCTGCGCAAACCGTTGAGTGCCGGGGTGATCACCGGCCTGCTGTTCTGGGGCATGACCAGCCTGTCGCTGAGCCTGTATGACAAAGGCTCGCGCCTGCCGGACATCACCCTGCGCAACGCGAATGGCGAGGTGGTGCAACTGGCGGACTACCAGGGCGGCCCGCTGGTGATCAACCTGTGGGCCACCTGGTGCCCGCCGTGCCGCCGGGAAATGCCGGTACTGGAACGCGCCCAACGCCAACGCCCCGACGTGACCTTCCTGTTCGTCAACCAGGCCGAAAGCATGCAAAGCGTCAGCACCTACCTGGCCACCCAGGGCCTGACCCTGGACAACGTATTGTTCGACGCCAGCGGCCGCCTCGGCCAGGCCGTGGGCTCCATGGCCTTGCCGACCACGCTGTTCTACCAAGCCGATGGACGCCTGATCAACAGCCACCTCGGTGAACTGTCCCAGGCCAGCCTGGCCCGCGCCATGGAACCCTTCGACATCGCCACTGAAAGGAAACCGACATGCCTCGCCTCCGCCACTTGCTGACCCTGCTGCCGCTGACGCTGGCCGCCACCCTGGCCCAGGCCGAAGACTGGCCGGCACCGATCAAACAGATCGAAGCCAAGGGCGCCAAGATCCTCGGCAAGTTCGACGCCCCCAGCGGCCTCACCGGCTACGCCGCGCAGTACCAGAACCGCGGCATGGCGCTGTACCTGACCGCCGACGGCAAAAGCGTGCTCGCCGGCAACCTGTACGACGCCCAAGGCAATGACCTGAGCAGCGCGCCCCTGGAAAAGCTGGTGTACGCACCGATGGCCAAGGAAGTCTGGGCCAAGATGGAAAAAAGCAGCTGGATCCAGGACGGCGACACCAACGCGCCGCGCACGGTCTACCTGTTCAGCGACCCCAACTGCCCATACTGCAACATGTTCTGGGAACAGGCCCGGCCATGGGTCAAGGCCGGCAAGGTGCAGTTACGCCACATCATGGTCGGCATCATCCGCGAAGACAGCCCAGGCAAATCCGCCGCCCTGCTGGCCAGCCAAGACCCGCAAAAAGCCCTGCAAGAACACGAAGCCGCCGGCAAGGGCAGCAAGTTGCAGGCGCTGGACAAAATCCCTGCCAATATTGAAGCCAAGCTCGATGCCAACATGAAGTTGATGGAGGAGCTGGAGTTGTCGGCGACGCCGGCGATTTTCTATCTGGATGACAAGGGCGGGTTGCAGCAACAGCAAGGGGCGCCGTCGCCGGATAAGTTAGGTAAGATTTTAGGTAGTAAATAACCGTCCGATACCCCAATGCAAAACGCTCCTGCCGATGGCTGGAGCGTTTTCTATCAGGACCCAACCGCTATTCTATACATGCTCCACCTTAAGATCCGTCATGGCAAAGTCATTACCATCCGCCCCAGAGGCGACCAACGTATAAACTTGCAATGTCATTGATGAGCCAGTGGCCACAAAGATCCCTTCGATTTTTTGCCAGAACATTGAGAAGGTCATTGCTGACGTAACGTAGCTTCCATTAGCGGCCAGCGCCAATACTGGAAGTGGCGCGGCCCCGTTGTAAGAACAGCCGAGCATACTGAAGCGGTAACTGCGTCCTGCCTCAAGCCCAGTAAAGGCTTTATACAAAACGACGCCCGAGCTACCTGAGGTTACGGTGCCGTTGGCTATGCAATATTTACCCAATTTGTAGGTCAGTTGGTTTTCGCCCTGACTCGCCGCCCCGTCAAGCCAGCCGTTGCGCGCGTAATTGATAAACGACGTGAAATCGTAGTACGCCGCGTCGAAGATCAGCCTCAACGACGGGAAGGTAACCACGTTTCTTTCACTCGTACTGCCATCAGGTGTGGTGTGGAACGTGAAAGTTAAGTAAGAGTCGTGCTTCAAGACCGCCAAGTGAGATCGCGGCACTATATCCACCATCCCCGCGCTAATGTCCGTCACTGCCTTCGCCAGATACACATCGAACGTGTAGGGATTGCCGTTTTGTCGCGTTCCGACTCCGCGCATCCAGCCTTTTTGCCCAAGCAGAATAAACCACCATTTCTCTACCTCGATGTCGGCGTTCCCGGTGAACGCACTTAACTTCAGGATGCCATCCTGAGTCGCGATTGGCGTCGCTTGCAGTACCACGGGGGTTGGTAAGCGGTGAGGAACACCGACCTTCAGTTGTAAATCGTTCGACGTCGCCAACTTGCAAGAGCTGCTCACTGTGTAGTTGATCGTCACCGTTGTACCAATAGCTTCAATCACCGCATCACGCGGCACGGCGAAGATGACCGGCCCGGGCCGGGTACCGGGCTTGGGCGCCAACAGCCAACAGCTACCATCCTTTTTCAACCAGCAAAGGCTGATTTCGTGCCGATGGCTCATACGCTGATAGTCGACGACGACGTCTATGCCATCGCGCCCATTGTATGGTTCCAAATCATCATCCACCGCTTGACTGACCCTGGGCTTGAGCAACACCAAGTCTTCCTGGACGATATGAAAAGCTGTCGCCGGAGCGTCAATGGCCTGAGCTCGATCACACGCCTCACAAAAACTCACCGCAAAGTGCAACTCAAAATCAACGCAATCTGCCAGTTTTTGCAGCTCTTCCCTCGGGATAGGTGTATCGACCCCATGGGCCTGCCAGTCATCCGTGACAGGCTCATCCATCAGCACGTCGAACCGGTAATCACTACCGTCCTCATGCTCACCGGTGATCCACATCCAACAGCATTTAGAACACGCGGCGTAGTCCCAAACAGGTACGACAGCGGTCGCGTCACCGGAGAAGGTGTTGAGATCAAGGGTGTCAAATGTTGCGTCTTCGATATCCGAGGGAAACAGTAGGGGCGCCAGAACATTGACCGTCCGTTCAGGTGAGGATTGTGGTGCATCACTATTGGGGAATTGAAGGGTGTAGGTCAGCGTCATCGGTTTGTTGAAGAAACAGGCAACGATACAGGGTGACAGCTTGACGGACGCCAGACTCCCATCCTCGTCAATCGTTACACAACCAAGCGGTTCTGGCCCGTAATCGGCACCACTCGCATAGAAACAAACCTGGTCGCCTGCATACGTGTCCAGGCCGAAGGCGTGTACATCCCCCCCTCCGCTGGTGAGTTCGGGGTTAAGGCACCACTCACCGTTATAGAGCACAGACTGCTGCAGATGGGGAGGTGGCATGTTTTCAATGCCAGGATCAACAATCAAGGCAGCGGTGCGGCGACGTTGAACTTCGAGAGCATTCCTCGGTAGGCGCGTCTCGAGGTGAGGATCAACTTCAGCGGGAGGCTGGGCCGCTAAGCCGCTCGTGATCCAGGCGCATTGGAGGGTGAGTGATCGCCATGGCTTACGTCTTGCCAGCCAACCACGTGCAATAGAAAACTGAAGTACATAACCCGGGACTGCCTCCTCAGCGGTTAACGCATAATCATAAATCACGGTGTAGAAAAGATGAGGAATCGCGTCTTGCTCGGTAACCGCCGTGCAGTAGATCTTATCTCCCTCTTTGGCGAGAAAAGGGACGGGCACAAGAACCGTCTCATCGCCAGTGTGATCCTTCATGTCATAGGTGGGCGTGTTATGCACGATTTTTTCGTGGAGCAAGTAAGGTGCGAGGTCTTCACTTTCACTGGCTGAGTAAAAGGTTATCCCCACCTCCTTGACCAGCGAAGCCACTGCCTGCCCTTGCGACTTTCCTATGTATGAGATGAGGGCCGTGAACCCCATGAGCTTCGTCAAGTAATCCAAGGGAATACCAATCTCCCTGGCCCCGGCGGCACCGCTTGAGTCCACAATATCCTCAAGTACCAACTCAGGCGCCTCCTTTGCGCTGAAGTGAACGGTGATAGCCGAGCTGTCCATGCGTGAATCGACGGTCAGGTATGAACCCGGCATTCGGGACGGAACAACAGTGCTATCCACCTCACTGGAAATTGACGGGGCATCAACTTCCGGAGCTTTTGGCTTGGCCGGTTTGGACCTGTTTGCATCGGTAGTACTCAAGGCGGATTCAAGCGCTGCTTTTTCTTTAGCCATGACAAGAACTCCGTGTTTCAAGGGTCATTGGCCCAGCCTGGGAGACCGGGGGCCCTTTAGTGAGCTCTTTTGATACTCGCTCGCCTACTGTTAAAATTGACAGTTCTGACAAAGTTACGCGATCTCTCCGATGAATGGTTGCTTCAACCCCCCCTCCAACTCCGCCATCAAATCACTCAACCGATCCACCTTCTCGGCACTGATCGCAGTCGCCGCCAGCCAATCGATGTACTCGGCCAACTGCGCCACCGTGCTGCATTCGAACATCGCCCGCAACGGCACATCCCGTTGCAAGGTCTTCTGCACGCGGGAGGCGATCTGCGTGGCCAGCAACGAGTGCCCCTGCCCCCGCTCGGCGCGGTTGGCGCCCAG
>NZ_JAKNRV010000358.1:0-5060 GCF_023072625.1 Pseudomonas emilianonis | reverse complement strand
CTTAACCGCTATCGCTTCGAACGGGTCGACCTGCGCGTCGCCAAGCGCATCGCCTTGGGCAAAGCCAACGTGGAGCTGGCCGGCATGTTGCAACAACGCCTGGATGACCAGCCCACCACCTGGGCCGGGGCGCTTCGGCGGGTGAGCGCGTTAGGGATAATCGGCAGCGGGCATCAGGCGCAACTGCAGGCACGCTGGACCTGCGAACTGCTGGGAATCGAACGTGTAGTGATCTGGGCACGCTCCCCTGACAAGGCGCAACATCTCGCCAGGACACTGACTCAAGAGGGGTTCAAGGCCCAAGCGGCCGACAGCGTTGAGGCTGTTTTCGCACAGTGCAATCTGGTGATTACCTGCACACCGTCGACCCAGGCACTCGTGCCGGCCGCCGTGGTCCGTAAAGGCACGCATATTGTCGCCCTGGGTGCAGACAGCCCTGGCAAACAGGAACTGGACCCGTTGCTGCTGCAACGGGCACGCGTGCTCATGACGGATGACCGCGGCCAATGCGTCGACCATGGCGAAATGAGCCACGCAGTACGGGCCCATTTGATCAGCGACCACGCCGACGTTTCCCTCGGCCATGTGCTGGCCGGCAAGGCGTGCGGACGTTTCAGCGACGACGACCTGACCATCGCCGACTTGACCGGCCTGGCCGCTCAGGACATCGCGCTGGCCACCCTCGCGGTGCAGCGCATGCAGGCCGTGAACTGACAACTGTTCGGAGGCCTGCGTACAATCACCGTTCCTTTCCCTGTGCCCGGTTAACCCATGGTCGATATCGCGTTCATCAAGGCAACCGCCGACGGCATCGCCGCCCTGCTCTATCCGGACCTGGAAGCCGTGGTACACGACCTGCGCAGCGGGCGTATTGCCCACATCGCCAATGGCTTTTCCCGACGTCAGGTCGGGGATGAATCGCTGATCACCGATTTGGCTGAGTTGGCTGCGGGACCCGACGTAGTCGGGCCGTATGAAAAGACCGGCCTCAACAGCCGTCAGTTGCGTTCGATCTCCCTCGTCGCCCGCGCGGCAAACGGGGAGCCCAACGCCTTGCTGTGCCTGAACTTCGATGTAACCGCACTGGCCCAAGTGCAGAAACTGCTCTGCGGCTTTGCCGTAGGCCAGCAGTCCCAGGTGCGCCCAGAATCGCTGTTCAGTGGCGATTGGCGGGAAAAACTCAATGAGATCATCGAAACCCTCGCCGCCGCGAATCATTTGAAACCCGCCGACTTCGGCCGAGGGGAAATCATCCAGGTGCTGGTACAGGCACGGGAGCACGGCTTGCTGGATGTGCGTAATTTTGTCGACTACGTCGGCGATTACTTCAAGATTTCCCGGGCCAGTGTGTATAACTATTTGCGTGCCGCTGCGGCGCAGTAATAGGCGATCGCACAATCGGCTCACAAAATGAGCCGAATAAACGGTGTATTCAGCTCACCCCTGTTGCACAGCCTGCAGCAGGCGATGACCGGGTCGTCTGCCCCCCCCGCTCATTTGCCCCCATCCCCCATGTCTGCTAGTGTCGCGCCGGTTTACCGTCTACCGGAATAGCCGCCATGGCCCGCAAAAAAGTTGCACTCGATTTCGAACAATCCCTCGCCGACCTGCAAACCCTGGTCGAGCGTCTGGAGAACGGCGAGTTGTCGCTGGAAGACTCGCTGACCGCGTTTGAGCAAGGCATCGGCCTGACCCGTGACTGCCAGAGCGCGTTGGCGCAGGCGGAGCAGAAGGTCCAGGTGTTGCTGGAACGCGACGGGGAGTTGGCCGAAGAACCTTTCGATGCGGAACAGCCGGAATGATCGACGCGTATCAGGCCAGTAGCCAAGCCCGGGTCAATGCGGCGCTGGAGCCCTTGTTTGTTGCGCCAAGCCCCGAAATCAAACGTCTCTATGAGGCCATGCGCTACAGCGTCATGAATGGAGGCAAGCGTGTG
This sequence comes from Pseudomonas emilianonis, assembly GCF_023072625.1. Classification (NCBI taxonomy): domain Bacteria; kingdom Pseudomonadati; phylum Pseudomonadota; class Gammaproteobacteria; order Pseudomonadales; family Pseudomonadaceae; genus Pseudomonas; species Pseudomonas emilianonis. The sequence goes on along the minus strand of NZ_JAKNRV010000358.1, from coordinate 3,124 downwards.
CGCCCGTTGCTCGCGTATGCGGCATGCGAAGCCCTCGGCGCGCCCGCCGAACAAGCCAATGGCGCGGCCTGTGCGGTGGAGTTGATTCACGCCTATTCGCTGGTGCATGACGATTTGCCGGCGATGGACGACGATGACCTGCGTCGCGGCCAGCCAACCACCCATAAAGCCTTTGACGAAGCCTGCGCGATTCTCGCCGGCGATGGCCTGCAAAGCCTGGCGTTCAGCGCGCTGCTGGACCCGAGCTTGAGCAGCGTGAACGCCGAGATCCGTTTGCGCATGGTCACTGCCCTGGCGGTGGCCGCAGGCCCCGCCGGCATGGTCGGTGGCCAGGCCATCGATCTTGGTTCGGTGGGCCAGAAGCTCGATCAACCGGCACTCGAACACATGCACCGGCACAAGACCGGCGCCCTGATCGAAGCCGCCGTCCACTTGGGCGCCCTGGCCAGTGGTCGTGCCGACGCCACGCAATTGGCGGCCTTGCAGGTCTACTCCCGGGCCATCGGCCTGGCGTTCCAGGTGCAGGACGACATTCTCGACGTAGAAAGTGACACCGCCACCCTGGGCAAACGCCAAGGTGCCGATATCGCACGGGACAAACCGACTTATCCTGCGCTGCTCGGGCTGGATGCCGCCAAGGCCTACGCCCTGGAACTGCGCGACCAGGCCCTGGCCGCCCTGCGACCTTTCGACGCGGCGGCCGAGCCCCTGCGTGACCTGGCGCGGTACATCGTCGAACGTCGCTACTGATAACAGCGGCCATTACGGCCGCATATCGGTCAAGTTCGGCGCTCTGCGTGGGCAGTTTGCGATGCTTGAGGTAAACTGCCGCCTCTTCTATACCTATAACGATTCGCCTGATGCCCACGACGTTTCAAGAGATTCCCCGCAAACGCCCGTCCACGCCCCTGCTCGACCGTGCTGCCACGCCGGACGGCCTGCGGCGTCTGGGTGAAACCGAGCTGGTAACCCTGGCCGATGAATTGCGCCTGGAATTGCTCTACACGGTCGGCCAGACCGGTGGGCATTTCGGTGCCGGCCTGGGCGTCATCGAGCTGACCATCGCGCTGCACTACGTGTTCGACACCCCGGACGACCGGCTGGTGTGGGACGTGGGCCATCAGGCGTATCCGCATAAAATCCTCACCGGCCGTCGCGAGCGCATGAGCACCCTGCGCCAGAAGGACGGCATCGCCGCCTTCCCGCGCCGCTCCGAGAGCGAGTACGACACCTTTGGCGTCGGCCACTCCAGCACCTCGATCAGTGCCGCACTGGGCATGGCGATTGCCTCGCGCCTGCAAAACAGTGATCGCAAGGCGATTGCGGTGATCGGTGACGGCGCGCTGACCGCCGGCATGGCTTTCGAAGCGCTGAACCATGCGCCGGAAGTAAACGCCAACATGCTGGTGATCCTCAACGACAACGACATGTCGATCTCGCGCAATGTCGGCGGCCTGTCCAACTACCTGGCGAAGATCCTGTCCAGCCGGACCTACGCCAGCATGCGTGAAGGCAGTAAGAAAGTGCTGTCGCGCCTGCCCGGCGCGTGGGAAATCGCCCGCCGCACCGAAGAATATGCCAAGGGCATGCTGGTGCCCGGCACGCTGTTCGAAGAACTGGGCTGGAACTACATCGGCCCCATCGACGGCCACGACCTGCCGACCCTGATCGCCACGCTGCGCAACATGCGTGACCTCAAAGGCCCGCAGTTCCTGCACATCGTCACCAAAAAAGGCAAAGGCTTCGCCCCGGCGGAAGTCGACCCGATCGGTTACCACGCGATCACCAAGCTCGACCCCCTGGACGCGCCGGCCGCCGCGCCGAAAAAGGCCAGCGGGCCGAAATATTCCGGTGTGTTTGGCGAGTGGCTGTGCGACATGGCCGCCGCCGACCCGCGCCTGGTGGGGATTACCCCGGCGATGAAGGAAGGTTCCGACCTGGTGGCGTTCAGCGAGCGTTTCCCGCTGCGCTACTTCGACGTCGCCATCGCCGAGCAACACGCGGTGACGTTCGCCGCCGGCATGGCCTGCGAAGGCGCCAAGCCGGTGGTGGCGATCTACTCCACCTTCCTGCAGCGCGGTTACGACCAACTGGTGCATGACGTCGCGGTGCAGAACCTCGACGTGCTGTTCGCCATCGACCGCGCCGGCCTGGTGGGCGAAGACGGCCCGACCCACGCCGGCAGCTTCGACCTGTCCTACCTGCGCTGCATCCCCGGCATGCTGGTGATGACGCCGAGCGACGAAAACGAACTGCGCAAGATGCTCAGCACCGGCCACCTGTACAACGGCCCGGCCGCTGTGCGTTACCCGCGTGGCAACGGCCCGAATGCAGTGATCGAAAAAGACCTGGCGCCGATCGAAATCGGCAAAGGCATCGTGCGACGCCAAGGCAGCAAGAGCGCATTCCTGGTGTTCGGCGTGCAACTGGCCGAAGCCCTGAAAGTGGCCGAGAAGATCGACGCCACCGTGGTCGACATGCGTTTCGTCAAACCCTTGGATGAAGCCCTGGTACGCGAGATCGCCGCTAGCCATCAATTGCTGGTGACGGTCGAAGAAAACGCCATCATGGGCGGTGCCGGTGCGGCAGTCAGCGAGTTCCTGGCACGCGAGAACATCCTCAAGTCGGTGCTGCATCTGGGCTTGCCGGACATGTACGTCGAACACGCCAAGCCGGCGCAGATGTTGGCCGAGTGCGGCCTGGATGAAGCCGGGATCGAGGCTTCGGTACGCAAACGTATGGCGCTGCTGGGCCTGTAGAAACCGGATCAAAATGTGGGAGGGGGCTTGCCCCCGATGGCGGCAGTTCAGTCATAGATAAGGTGACTGACCCACCGCTATCGGGGGCAAGCCCCCTCCCACATTGGTTTTGTGCCAACTTTCAAAGCTGCGGACAGCCCATGAATCATCTTCGCCTTGCCCTGCCCTTGCTGCTTCTGCCAGCCCACGACCTGCTCGCCGACTCCCGCGACGACGCGCTCAAACTCCCCGACGTGGTCATCAGCGCCAACCGCCAGGTCCAGGCGCGCAACGACAGCAGCGCCGCCAACACCGTCTTCACCCGCGACGACATCGACCGCCTGCAACCCACCAGCAGGACCTGATCACCCTGCGTCTGACCGAGC
>NZ_JAKNRV010000357.1:0-5072 GCF_023072625.1 Pseudomonas emilianonis | reverse complement strand
AGCGCCTGGATAGTGCAGTGGATCACGACCCGCAATTGCGCGAACTCAAGCAGCAGATCGCAATAGAACTGAGCCCCGAAGGTCTGCGCGTGCAGTTGCTGGATACCGACAAACGCCCGATGTTCGACCCGAGCTACGCCTGCCGCCGCCCCGCGCTGTTCCGCTATTACAAGGAACACTTTGGCTGGGCGCCGCCCGAGCAAGACACCTGCGCCAAGACCTACGCCTTTCTCAACGCCGGCAACGATTTCGCCAAGACGCCCCTGGGCCATGTCGACCCGGAACGGGTCTACGAAATCGATTACCTGCTCGCCGAAGCCAACCAGAACCTGGTCAGCCGCTGGGGCCACAGCATGTTGCGCCTGGTGATCTGCGCGCCCGGTCGCCCTCGCGGCCCGGACTGTCGGCTCGATCTGGACCAGCATCTGGTGTTGTCCTACCGCGCCTTTGTCGGTGACGTACAGCTGTCGAGCTGGGATGGCCTGGTGGGCAAGTACCCGTCACGGCTGTTCGTGCTGCCGCTGGCCCAGGTCATCGACGAGTACACCAAGACCGAGTTGCGCGGCCTCGCCTCGGTGCCGCTGAAGCTGACGCGTCGGGAGATCGAGGACACCGTCGAGCACGCGGCTGAAATGCACTGGAGCTACGACGGCAACTACTTCTTCCTGTCCAACAACTGCGCGGTCGAAGGCCTGAAACTGTTGCGCAGCGGCAGCGCCAACCCGCAACTGACCGGCCTGGACAACATCACGCCCAACGGGCTGCTGGAGGTCCTGCAGGCGCGCGGCCTGGCCGACACCAGCGTATTGAACGACAAGCGCGAGGCGCTGCGCCTGGGCTATCACTTCGACTCGTTCCGCGAGCGCTATCAAGCGATGTTCGACGTGCTGCGCAAGCACCTGCCGATCAAGCAGACCCAGGTCGAAGACTGGCTGTCCCTGAGTGCGCAAGAGCGCCGCCAATGGTTCGACAAGGCCGACCTGCGCACCAGCGCCGCGCTCCTGCTGCTGGAACAGGCGAGCTTTCGCAAACAATTGATGCTGGCCCAGGACGAAGTCAAACAGCGCTACCTCGGCGCCCGCGAGCTGAAAAACGGCGGCATGGAGAAAGCCAACGCCACCTTGCAACAAATTCTCGCCAACAGCGGCTTCCTCAGCCGCCCGGCGGAACTGCTCGACAGCAGCGGCTACGGCCTGCCGCAACCCTCGGAATCAAAGCGCCTTGAATCGGAAAGCGCCGAGCGCCAAAAACAGCTGCAATCCCTGACCGGCGAGCTGGACAAAGAGGTGAGGGCGCTGCTGGACCCGTCCCGCTCAGCCGAAATCGCCGCCTGCGAGGCCAACCTCAAGCAGGTCGGCGAACATCTGCGCAAACTGCACAAAGCCGCCGGCGGCCTCGAATTGCCCTGAATGTGGGAGGGGGCTTGCTCCCGATCGCGGTGCATCAGCCAATACAACCGTGGCTGACACTGCGCCATCGGGAGCAAGCCCCCTCCCACATTTTGATCTGCGCAAGCCTGGAGACCGTGTGTCATTTCCATATCACGTGTTTGATCAACGAAAGCTGGCTGAAAGCTAACGCGTCTAGGATCGCCCCCACTGCCGGCAACAGACCGGCTATTAACAACAATGGTGATTCCCGATGTCCGCCCGTACCCGCCTGTTCGCCCACACTCCGCCCGTAAGCCTAGTGCCTCTCGTTCTGCGCTGACCCCACCCGGTTCGCCATTCCCTAGCCGCGCTACGCCTGGAGTATTCCTATGCTGACTTTCCTTGGCTTTGCCATGGTCATCACGTTCATGTTCCTGATCATGACCAAGCGCCTGTCCGCGCTGATCGCCCTGATCATCGTGCCGATCCTGTTCGCGCTGTTCGGCGGTTTTGCGCCGAAGATCGGCCCGATGATGCTCGAAGGCATCACCAAGCTCGCGCCGACCGGCGTGATGCTGATGTTCGCCATCCTCTACTTTGCCCTGATGATCGACTCCGGCCTGTTCGACCCGGCCGTGCGCAAGATCCTCAAGATGGTCAAGGGCGACCCGCTGAAAGTCTCGGTCGGCACCGCCGTGCTGGCCCTGGTGGTGTCCCTCGACGGTGACGGCGCCACCACCTACATGATCTGCGTGGCCGCCATGCTGCCGCTGTACCAGCGCATCGGCATGAGCCCGCGGATCATGGCCGGCCTGATCATCCTCGCCGGTGGCGTGATGAACATGACGCCCTGGGGTGGCCCGACCGCCCGCGCCGCCAGTGCGCTGCACGTGGACCCGTCAGACATCTTCGTACCGATGATCCCGGCCATGGCCGCCGGCGTGGTCGCGATCTTGGTGATCGCCTATATGTACGGCAAGCGCGAACGTGCGCGCCTGGGTGAACTGCACCTGCAGGGCGACGAGATCGACCACAGCGAAATCAGCGTGTCGCAATACCCGGACGCCCGCCGTCCGAAGCTGATCTGGTTCAACGGCGTACTGACCCTGGCCCTGATGTGTACGTTGATCGCCGGCCTGTTGCCGCTGCCGGTGCTGTTCATGGTGGCGTTCAGTATCGCGATGATCGTCAATTACCCGTGCCTGCAACAGCAGAAAGACCGCGTCGCCGCCCATGCCGGCAGCGTACTGGCCGTGGTGGGGCTGATCTTCGCCGCCGGGATTTTCACCGGCATCCTGTCGGGTACCGGCATGGTCGACGCGATGTCCAAGAGCCTGCTGGCGGTCATTCCCGACGCCCTGGGCCCTTACCTCGCGGTGATTACCGCGCTGGTGAGCATGCCGTTTACCTTCTTCATGTCCAATGATGCGTTCTACTATGGCGTACTGCCGGTACTGGCCGAAGCCGCCAGCCACTACGGCATCACCGCCGTGGAAATGGCCCGTGCCTCCATCGTCGGCCAACCCGTACACCTGCTCAGCCCGCTGGTGCCGTCGACTTACCTGCTGGTGGCCCTGGCCGGTATCGAATTCGGCGATCACCAACGCTTCACCCTGAAGTGGGCAGTGCTGGTTTGCCTGTGCATAATGTTCGCCGCGTTGCTGATGGGGATTTTTCCGCTGTTCAGCACTCTATAATCCTACCGACTCGCCGCGCGGCGCTGCAGCTGGCGCGGTTTAACACTTGCTTAAAGGAATACACATGGAATGGCTGACCAATCCGGAAATCTGGATTGCCTTCTTCACCCTGACGGCCCTTGAGATCGTCCTGGGCATCGATAACATCATCATGATTTCGATCCTGGTCAGCCGCATGCCCAAGCATATGCAGGCGCGCACCCGGCTCTTCGGCCTGGCCCTGGCCATGGTCACGCGTATCCTGTTGCTGCTGTCCATCGCTTGGGTCATGCGCCTGACCGACGATCTGTTCGTGGTCTTCGGCCAGGGCATTTCCGGGCGCGACCTGATCCTGTTCTTCGGTGGCCTGTTCCTGCTGTGGAAAAGCTCCCAGGAGATGTTCCACGCCCTGGAAGGTGAAGACGAAACCCACGAAGAGCCCAAAGGCACCGGCGGCAAGTTCATCTACACCATCATCCAGATCGCGATCATCGACATCGTGTTCTCCCTGGACTCGGTCATCACCGCCGTCGGCATGGTGTCCCACGTACCGGTGATGATCGCCGCGATCGTGGTCGCGGTGCTGGTGATGATGCTGGCAGCAGGCACCATCAGCGACTTCATCGACAAGCACCCGTCGCTGAAGATGCTGGCGCTGTCGTTCCTGGTGGTGGTGGGTACCGTGCTGATCGCCGAATCCTTCGACGTGCATGTACCTAAAGGCTACGTCTACTTCGCCATGGCGTTCTCGCTGGCGGTGGAAGTGGTGAACATCAAGATGCGCACCGCCATCGCGAAAAAGAAGAAACAGCAGGACCCTGTGAAACTGCGCAAGGACATTCCGGGTCAATAACCTTGATCCGCTGCTGAAATGGGGCGTTCGCGCCCCATTTTTTCATCTGCAAAAAATTGATCTCATGACAGTTTTGTTTCAATCCCAACTTTAGCTATGCGATGCTGGCGCAGAGCCCATTCGCCAACTACAGCTTAAGTACAAGACGTAGAACGGCACGCGGCAATTCTCATTGGCTCCTGTTGGAGCCCACCCACACGGGAGGCCGAGCATGCTGACCTTGCTCAATCTGCTTTCCGCCGTGACCCTGCTGATCTGGGGCACGCATATCGTCCGTACCGGTATCCTGCGGGTCTACGGTTCCAACCTGCGCCACGTCATCGGGCAAAACATGTCCAAGCGCTGGCTGGCATTTGTCGCCGGTATCCTGGTGACGGCCATGGTGCAGAGCAGCAACGCCACCGCCATGCTGGTCACGTCGTTTGTCGGCCAGGGCCTGATGGGGCTGATGCCCGCGCTGGCGACCATGCTCGGCGCCGACGTCGGTACGGCGCTGATGGCTCGGGTGCTCACCCTTGACCTGTCCTGGCTGTCGCCGCTGCTGATCTTTCTCGGGGTGATTTTCTTCCTGACACGCAAACAGACGCGGGCCGGGCAGTTGGGCCGGGTCGGGATCGGCCTCGGGCTGATCATCCTCGCGCTGCAATTGATCGTCGAAGCCGCCGGGCCGATCACCCACGCGCAGGGCGTGAAGGTGCTGTTTGCCTCGCTGACCGGCGACATCCTGCTCGATGCCCTGATCGGCGCGTTGTTCGCGATGATTTCCTACTCCAGCCTCGCCGCCGTACTGCTGACCGCCACCCTGGCCGGCGCCGGTGTGATCGGCTTGCACGTGGCCATCGGCCTGGTGATCGGCGCCAACATCGGCAGCGGCGTGCTGGCGTTCCTCAGCACCAACATGCAGAACGCCGCCGGACGCCAGGTGGCCCTGGGCAGCCTGTTGTACAAATTGATCGGCCTGTTGCTGATCATCCCGGTGCTTGACCCGCTCGTGTTGTGGATGGACAGCCTGGATTACAGCGCCCAAGGCATGGTCATCAGCTTCCACCTGCTCTACAACGTCAGTCGTTGCCTGATCCTGCTGCCGAGCATCGGCCCGATGGCCCGGGTCTGCGCGTGGTTGCTGCCCGACGTTGAAGCGATAGCCGGCGCTGGCGCCTAACGTGGTGTAGC
>NZ_JAKNRV010000356.1:0-5088 GCF_023072625.1 Pseudomonas emilianonis | reverse complement strand
GATGGTTTCGCCGCCGTGCGCGCCGCGCGAGCCCTCGACATCCCGATGGTCGGCCTCGACCTGATGGTGCCGGCGGCCGATCAACCGGACTACGTGTTTATCGAAGCCAACGAACGGGCCGGGCTGGCCAATCATGAGCCGCAGCCGACGGCTGAGCGGTTTGTGGATTTGTTGTTTCCGCACAGTCAGCCGAGCGCTTGAAAGATGTACTGCCTGGAGCGGCGCTATCGCGGGCAAGCCCGCTCCCACAGGTGACCGCATTCCAAATGTAGGAGCGGACTTGCCCGCGCTGAAGCCAGCACCGCCACCGCCGCTAACCCCTCATCGAAACCATCGATGCCCTCACCCCATCAGGAGTTTCCATGACCCGAACCCTCCCCGAACCGGATCTCAACTACCTGCAAAAAGTGCTGCTGGAAATGCTCGCCATTCCCAGCCCGACCGGCTTTACCGACACCATCGTGCGCTATGTCGCCGAGCGCCTGGAAGAACTCGGCATCCCCTTTGAAATGACCCGCCGTGGCACCATTCGCGCCACCCTCAAGGGCCAGAAAAACAGCCCCGACCGCGCGGTGTCGGCGCACTTGGACACCATCGGCGCCGCCGTGCGTGCGATCAAAGACAACGGCCGCCTGACGCTCGCCCCGGTTGGCTGCTGGTCGAGCCGCTTTGCCGAAGGCAGCCGCGTCAGCCTGTTCACCGACAACGGCGTGATCCGTGGCAGCGTGTTGCCGCTGATGGCCTCCGGGCATGCGTTCAACACCGCCGTGGATGAGATGCCGGTGAGTTGGGACCATGTCGAGCTGCGTCTGGACGCGTACTGCGCCACCCGCGCCGATTGCGATTCCCTGGGGATCGGCATCGGTGACTATGTGGCGTTCGACCCGCTGCCCGAGTTCACCGAGAGCGGGCATATCAGCGCGCGTCACCTCGATGACAAGGCCGGCGTCGCCGCCCTGCTCGCCGCCCTCAAGGCGATCATCGACAGCGGCGAACCCTTGCTGATCGACTGCCACCCGCTGTTCACCATCACCGAGGAAACCGGCAGTGGCGCGGCCGCCGCCCTGCCCTGGGACGTGAGTGAATTTGTCGGCATCGACATCGCCCCGGTCGCCCCCGGCCAGCATTCCAGCGAACATGCCGTCAGCGTGGCGATGCAGGATTCCGGCGGGCCGTATGACTATCACCTGTCGCGCCACCTGCTACGCCTGGCGACGGATAACGAACTGCCGGTGCGCCGCGACCTGTTTCGTTATTACTTCAGCGATGCGCACTCGGCGGTCACCGCCGGCCACGACATTCGCACCGCCCTGCTGGCGTTTGGTTGCGATGCGACCCATGGCTACGAACGCACCCACATCGACAGCCTCGCGGCGCTGAGCCGTTTGTTGGCGGCTTACATTCTCAGCCCGCCGGTGTTCGCCAGCGACGCGCAACCGGCGCAAGGTTCACTGGACCGGTTCAGTCATCAGCTCGAGCACGAGACCCAGATGGAGAGCGACACCCGCGTGCCGTCGGTGGACAGCCTGGTCGGCCAGAAGTCCTGACACTGGCAACAACGGTCCCGGCGCAGTAGCATCGCCGGGACTTAACCCCAGAGGCTTGTATGCTGATTCCCTACGACGCACTTGAAGTCGACACCCTGACCCGCCTCATCGAAGACTTCGTGACCCGCGACGGCACCGACAATGGCGACGACACGCCCCTGGAAACCCGCGTACTGCGCGTGCGCCAGGCACTGACCAAGGGCCAGGCATTGATCGTATTCGACCCCGATAGCGAGCAATGCCAGTTGATGCTCAAACACGACGTGCCCAAGCATCTGTTCGACTGAAAGGGCAGTTCAGGGATTGGGCACCAGCACCGGATGAGTGGCGGCGCCCTGGCGTTCGACGATCTTCTGGTAGACCTCGGCGCGATGGACCTGCACCCCGGCCGGGGCTTCGACACCGAATTTCACCTGGGAACCGTTGAGTTCGAGAATGTGCAAGGCGATGTCATCGCCGATGGCAATGATTTCGCCTACGGCACGGCTTAAGACCAGCATGGCGGTTGTCCTTTTCGAGTGACAGGACCCCGACCTTGCGCGCGTGGGTGATGCTCAGCAATGACTTGCGGTCAAATCAGGCATCACCTACAACAGTAGGTAATTTGCCTGACAGACCACATGATTTTTTTGCGCTGAGCCCGGTCAAGAAACCGATCAGCCCTTAATCGCGTGGGCTTTGGCGCGCATCTTGTCAGCCATCACGGTCATCTCGTCATACAGCAACTGCGGGTTCTTCTGCTTCAACGCCCAGGCCATCCGCCCTTGCTCGTGGGGCAGGATCATGAACTCACCCTCGGCCACCCGCTGGTAAATGTAATCGGCGATATCGGCCGCCGAAATCGGCGAGCTTTCCAGCAACTTGCCCACCTGCGCCTTCATCGCCGGGGTCGGCCCACGGAATGAGTCCAACAGGTTGGTCTGGAAGAACGACGGGCACACCACGTGAACCCCGACTTCCTGCTGTTTGAGCTCCACCAGCAAACTCTCCGACAACGCCACCACACCTGCCTTGGCCACGTTGTAGTTGCTCATGGCCGGCCCTTGCATCAGCGCCGCCATTGAGGCGATGTTGATGATGCGGCCTTTGCTCTTTTCCAGCAGCGGCAGGAACGCCTTACAGCCCTTGACCACGCCCATCAGGTTGATTGCGATCTGCCAGTCCCAGTCTTCCAGGGACAGTTCGGCGAAGAAGCCGCCAGAAGCCACGCCAGCATTGTTGACGATTACATCGATGCCGCCCAGCTTGACCTCGCAGGCCTGGGCAAAGGCGGTGAGCTGGCTGTAGTCGCGCACGTCGCAACGCTGGATAAACCCATCGCCGCCCGCCTCGCGCACTTGCTTGAGGGTCTCTTGCAAGCCCGGCTCGCTGACATCCGACAAGGCCAACTGCCAACCCTCGCGGGCCCAGCGCAGCGCGATTTCGCGACCCAGTCCGGACCCGGCACCGGTGATCATCATGCGATTTTGCATAGGAAAATAGCCTTGTGGTTCACGGAAGAAGTGATCGGCAGTGTAGCGAAGGTTTTTCCTACACCCACGCACCATCCAATTGATGAATGCCCTGAGCAAACCGCGGGACGGGTCGGATGCCATGGCATGGCCTAAGTTCAATTTTTTTCAACTAAGCGCAAGCATTTGTCGGCGCGTTAAAAGAAATAGGTGCGTTTAGAAAATGCTTTAAAAAACACGGAATTTTCTGCGAAGCGGCACAGTCGGAGTTGTTAAGGCGTCCGCAATTAAACCGGCGGGCCTAATGTTAAACAACCAGTCCTTGCACAAGGCCTATAAGGAAATACAACTATGAGCCTCATTTTAATCATCATCCTGATTCTCCTGCTGGTCGGCGGTTTGCCGGTGTTCCCGCACTCCCGTAGCTGGGGTTATGGGCCGTCGGGTATTCTCGGTGCCGTCCTGGTGGTACTGCTGATCCTGTTGTTACTCGGCAAGATATAAACGCCGGGCAAAAAAAAGAGGCCTTCATGAAGGCCTCTTTTTTATTGCCGGGCTATTAGTCCGGCTTACCGTCGACAACACCGGCGGTGTTATCCAGCAAACTTTTGGTCGCGGTCTGCAGGAACGATTCGAGCTTCTGTTTCAGCCCAGCCTCGTCCGGCGATTCAGCAATCACTTTACCGGTCGGCTCGGCGCCCAGTTCGTATTGCCACAGCTTCGGTGGCATTTCCTTAGGCAATACCAGCACGCGGTCGCCGGTGACCAACGCCACGGTCTGATCGCTGCCTGAAGGTTTGATCACGCCGAAGCCCTTGTCGCCTTCCGGCAGGTTGAGCAGATCACGGCCCCAGCACTGGTGCAGGGTGTCGCCACCGAGACGGCCCATGATGGTCGGTACGATGTCGATCTGGGTGCCCACGGTGTGGTCACGCTCGCCGAACTTCTCTTGCATGCCCGGTGCAATCATCAGCATTGGCACGTTGAAGCGGCCCAGGTCCATCTCGGTGATCTGCTGCTCGTTACCAAAACCGTGGTCGCCCACGATCACAAACAGGGTTTCCTTGAAGTACGGCTCCTTGCGGGCTTTTTCAAAGAACTGGCCCAGGGCCCAGTCGGAATAACGCATCGCCGTCAAATGCTCGTTGAGGCTGCCACGGTCGGTGACTTTCTCCACCGGCAACGGGGTCGGCAAAGCATACGGCGTGTGGTTGGACAGGGTTTGCAGCAGGGCGTAGAACGGTTTGCCGCCTTCACGCGCTTTCAGTTCTTCCAGGCCACGGTTGAACATGTCCTGGTCGGACACGCCCCACGTCGGATCGGAGAACACCGGGTCGACAAAGTCGTTGCGGCCGATGAAGTTGGTCATGCCCTGGTTGCTGAAAAAGCCCGACTGGTTGTCCCAGGCGAAATCGCCGTTGTAGACATACACGTCGTCAAACTTGCGCGCGCTGAGCAACTGCGGCAGGCCCGACAGCTTGTGGCTGCCTTCCGGTGTCTGCATCAGGTACTCGAAACCCGGCAGGTTCGGGAAGCACGCCATGGTGGCAAACATACCCTGGTGGGTGTGAGTGCCGTTGGAGAAGAAGCGGTCGAACAGCAGGCCTTCCTTGGACAGTTTGTCGAAGTACGGCGTGATATTGCCCGGACGCCCCAGGGCGCCCACCGAGTGACCGGCGAAGCTCTCCATCAGGATGACCACGACGTTCTTGATCGGCAGGGTTTTCTCGGCCGGTGGCGTGAAATCACGGCGCACGGCGGCGGTGTCGGTATCCACCAGCTTCTCTTGCGGCAGCACCAGCATGTCGCGCACGGTCTGGGTGGCCAGCGGTTGTTCGAGGGTGGCCTTCCAGATGTTGGTGCGGTCTTCGGAGAAGCGCGACTTGGCTGCGGCGATCAGCGACAACGTGCCATTGAGGCCCAACTGGTTGGCGAAGTTCGAATCGGTGGTATAGACGTCACCCCAGCGCGATCACCTGCGCGGCACCGGCCGCTTTGGCGCACATGATGGTGCACAGGCCAATGGTGCCGGCACCGACCACCACCACGTTTTGCCCGAGCAGGCTTCCGGCTTTTTTCACTGCGTGCAT
>NZ_JAKNRV010000355.1:0-5135 GCF_023072625.1 Pseudomonas emilianonis | reverse complement strand
ACAACATCACTTTGCGCATCATTGGTGATCGCTCGCGGTTCCATCCGGGGCTGCAAGGCGGCCGGCGAGCGCGAGCTGGGGCAGAACCTGCATCCGCACATGCTGCGGCACTCGTTTGCCAGCCATTTGCTGGAGTCGTCCCAAGACCTGCGCGCGGTGCAGGAACTGCTCGGCCACTCCGATATCAAGACCACGCAGATCTACACCCACCTGGATTTCCAACACCTGGCAACGGTGTACGACAGCGCCCATCCACGGGCCAAACGCATCAAGGGCGGCGACTCATGAGTATCAAGCTGATCACCTTCGACCTGGACGACACCCTCTGGGACAACGTACCCGTCATCATCAGCGCCGAAGCGTCGATGCGCGAATGGCTGGCCACCCATGCCGCCAAGGTCGGCGAACTGCCCCTGGAGCATTTCGCCAGCCTTCGCCAGCAGGTGCTGGAACGCCATCCCGAACTCAAACACCGCATCAGTGTGCTGCGCCACCGCGTATTGATGTACGCCTTCGAAGAAGCGGGCTACCCGCAGCCGCAAGCCGAGGAAATGGCCGATGTGTGCTTTGAAGCGTTCATTCATGCGCGCCACCAGCTCACCGTATTCCCCGAAGCCGAGCCGATGCTGCAAGCGTTGCGCGAGCACTTCTTGCTGGGGGTGATCACTAACGGCAACGCGGACGTGCAGCGTGTGGGCCTGGCGGACTACTTTCACTTTGCCCTGCGCGCCGAAGACCTCGGCATCGCCAAGCCGGATGCGCGGTTGTTTCAGGAAGCGCTGCAACGCGGTGGCGTGGACGCCAGCGCAGCGGTACATGTTGGCGATCATCCGGGGGATGACATCGCGGGAGCCCAACAAGCAGGACTGCGCGCGGTGTGGTTCAACCCGACGGGTAAGGTCTGGGAGGCGGATCAACGCCCGGATGCAGAGATTCGCAGCCTGACGGAGCTGCCACCGTTGCTCCGCAGTTGGCAGTAACGCTATAGCGGCAACACCGCTGGCTCATAGACATTGTTTCAGGCATGAAAAAGCCCGCAGCGACGGCGGGCTTTTTCAGCAAGCGGGAAGCTGACCTCAGATAGGTCGGCTGCCGTACTTGTTATCCGGTTTCTTGGGCGGGTCTGCCACCACGTTGGCCTCGACTTCCTGCACTTTGCCGCCTTTAGCGAGGAACTCTTCCATCGCACGGGCCAGCGCATCGCGCTCTTTGTTCTTGGCTTCAACGCTCGGCAGCTCATCGACCGAAACTGCGGCCTTGACCTTACCTTTGGCTGTTTTGGCAGGCGCATCATCGCCACCGTCATCGCCTTCGTCAGGAGCGTCTTCCGCTACCGCCTCCAGCTCTTCGGTGTCGTCGTCCTCACCTACTTCCAGGTCGTCTTCCAGATCATCGTCGCTCATGTTCTACCTCATGACTTGCGAAAAGCAGATTAGTTATAGCCCAGCTTCACCCTCTGTCGAAGGTCGCCGGAAAAAAAATCAACATCCACCGGATAACCAATGGCTTATGCCCCATCACCGTGCAAAGTGGCGAGGACTTTACGAGCACCGCCATGATCACGGTGCTCGCCCAGATAAACACCTTGCCAGGTCCCCATCGCCAAGCGGCCGGCCTTGACCGGCAAACTCAGCTGGCAGCCCAGGAGACTGGCCTTGAAGTGCGCCGGCAGATCGTCCGGGCCTTCGTCGTTGTGTTCGAACCCGGCTCGGCCTTGCGGCACCAGCGAGTTGAAAAAACGCTCGAAGTCACGACGAACCGCCGGATCGGCATTCTCGTTGATGGTCAACGAGGCCGAGGTATGCTGCAGCCACAGATGCAACAGGCCCACGCGACACGCCTTCAATTCAGGCAAGCCGGCCAGCAACTCGTCGGTTACCAGGTGAAAGCCGCGGGGCTTGGCCCGCAGGGTAATCAGGGTCTGTTGCCACATACAGTTCTCCGCCCATCGGCGCGCATTCTAGCGCGCTCAGGGAAAAAACAAAGTGCCGAATACGCCTACATGCCTGTAAGACATTCGCATCCGGAAAAGTGCCGTGTGCGCGCCATCACATACGCTGCGCAAAAAACCGGCACCACGCGTTATGACTGACAAACGCCAGACAAAAAAATGCCCGGCAAGCCGGGCATGTTTTTTCCGCCTACTTACAAGTTGTAACCGCGTTCGTTGTGTTGCGCCAGGTCGAGGCCGACAGCCTCTTCTTCGTCGGTAACCCGCAGGCCCATGACCATGTCCAGCACCTTGAGGATGATGAAGGTCACGATAGCTGTGTAGATCACAGTGAAGCCGACGCCTTTGCACTGAATCCAGACTTGAGCTGCCACGTCAGTCACGGTGCCGAAGCCGCCCAGTGCTGGCGCTGCAAACACACCGGTGAGGATTGCGCCGAGGATACCGCCGATACCGTGCACACCGAAGGCGTCCAGGGAGTCGTCATAGCCCAGTTTGCGTTTCAGCGTCGTGGCGCAGAAGAAGCACACCACACCGGCCGCCAGGCCGATGATCAGCGCGCCCATCGGGCCCACAGTGCCGGCTGCTGGCGTAATTGCCACAAGGCCCGCAACCACACCCGAGGCGATGCCCAGGGCACTTGGCTTGCCGTGGGTGACCCACTCGGCGAACATCCAGCCCAGTGCGGCGGCGGCAGTAGCGATCTGGGTCACCAGCATCGCCATGCCGGCAGTGCCGTTGGCCGCCGCTGCGGAACCGGCGTTGAAGCCGAACCAGCCGACCCACAGCATGGCCGCACCCACCAGGGTGTAACCCAGGTTGTGAGGCGCCATTGGCGTGGTCGGGAAGCCTTTACGCTTGCCGAGGACCAGGCACGCTACCAGGCCGGCCACACCGGCGTTGATATGCACCACGGTACCGCCGGCAAAGTCCAGCACGCCCCAATCACCCAGCAACGAACCCGGACCGCCCCACACCATGTGGGCAATCGGCGCGTAGACCAGGGTGAACCAGACGCCCATGAAGATCAGCATCGCGGAGAACTTCATACGCTCGGCGAAGGCACCGACAATCAGCGCCGGGGTGATGATGGCGAAGGTCATCTGGTAGGTGACGAACACCGCCTCAGGGAACAGCGCCGCAGGGCCGGTGATGCTGGCCGGGGTCACACCCGACAGGAACAGCTTGGACAAGCCACCCACGAACGAGTTGAAGTTGACGACGCCCGCTTCCATACCGGTGGTGTCGAACGCCATGCTGTAGCCGTAGACGAACCACAGGATGGTGATCAAGCCGGTGATGGCGAAGCACTGCATCATCACCGAAAGAATGTTCTTGGAGCGAACCATACCGCCATAGAACAGCGCCAGGCCGGGAATGGTCATGAACAGCACCAGCGCGGTGGATGTGAGCATCCACGCCGTGTCACCGGAATTGAGGACTGGAGCAGCCACTTCGTCTGCCGCCATGGCCAGGCTTGGCATTACGATGGACAACAGGGCTCCGAGCCCTGCGAATTTACGCAGAGTCATATTGTTTTCTCCTGGGGCGTTGGGTTTGGCGGCTTAGATTGCGTCGGTATCGGTTTCGCCGGTACGGATGCGAATAGCCTGTTCCAGATTGACCACAAAGATCTTGCCGTCACCGATCTTGCCGGTGTTGGCGGCCTTGGTTATCGCCTCGATAACCCGATCAAGATCCTTGTCGTCAATGGCGACATCAATCTTCACCTTCGGCAGGAAATCAACCACGTATTCCGCGCCGCGATACAGCTCGGTGTGACCCTTCTGCCGCCCGAAGCCTTTGACCTCAGTAACGGTAATGCCCTGCACGCCGATCTCGGACAACGACTCGCGTACATCGTCCAACTTGAACGGCTTGATGATGGCAGTGACTAGCTTCATGAAAACTCTCTCCCGAATTGGTGGACTTGCCCCAGGAAAACAAACCCGTCTCAAGTCTAAGCGCAGCGCCTGGCTTTGTAACGCGTCGTCGCAAGAGCAATTGCCATTACGACGCCAGCGAACCACTGGTGACGAAACCTGTACCCCTGATCCGTCGGCGCACTGCATTCGTCACAGCGACTGCATCAGTGCATGGGTCATGTTCGTCTAAGCAGAAACCTTGCCAGCTCCGTAAAAATCATTGAAATCAGTCCTTTGCCTAGCTGCGCCGACCTGCGGGGCCCTCTGGCGAATGCAATGCGCACGAAAAGGGTGCGCCACCTCCCGCCACCATGCGCGAAAAGCGTGCGCGTGAGTCCGTGAAAATGACTATAGACGCTGCGTGATACACTGCCCGCCAACAGTTTTCCGGAAGATTTCCCATGCTCGCGCCCAAAGACCTCCTCGACGCCCTGAGCGGCCACGCCTCCCGCCTGTTCAGCGGCGACACCCCGCTGCCCCGCAATGAAATCGAAAGCCAGTTCAAGGCGTTGCTGCAAAGCGGCTTCAGCAAGCTCGACCTGGTCAGCCGGGAAGAATTCGACAGCCAAATGGTGGTACTGGCCCGCACCCGAGCACGCCTGGAAAGCCTGGAGGCGAAGGTGGCGGAGCTGGAAGCGCGGTTGACCCCGGCAGCCTCTGAATAAACCCCGGTCAATGTAGGAACTGGCTTGCCTGCGATGGGATCGACTCGGTCCCTCTGACACACCTAACCGCCTATATCGCAGGCAAGCCAGCCCCCACACTCGTTCTGCGTCACTCCCCGGATACGTTCTGTAAAACCTCCCCCGCCTCGCTCTTCCCCACCTCGTCTACCCTTGAAAAACCGCAGGAAGCGGCCCGCCCTTTCAAGGAATGAGCATGTCCCTCGCCATCGTCCACAGCCGCGCCCAGATCGGCGTCGAAGCTCCTGCCGTCAGCGTCGAAGTGCATATGGCCAATGGTCTGCCATCGCTCACGCTGGTGGGTTTGCCGGAAACCGCCGTCAAGGAAAGCAAGGACCGCGTGCGCAGCGCCATCCTCAATTCAGCGCTGCAATACCCGGCCCGTCGCATCACCCTCAACCTCGCACCCGCCGACCTGCCCAAGGACGGCGGGCGTTTTGACCTGGCGATTGCCCTCGGGATTCTCGCGGCAAGCGTGCAGGTGCCGGCGCTGATGCTCGATGACGTGGAGTGCCTGGGAGAATTGGCACTCTCGGGCGAGGTACGCGCGGTGAAAGGCGTGTTGCCGGCGGCGCT
>NZ_JAKNRV010000354.1:0-5145 GCF_023072625.1 Pseudomonas emilianonis | reverse complement strand
CCCTGAGGGAGTCGTTCCATGAGCTACCAGCACAAGTATGTCGACGGCACCAACATCCACTTCCCTGTGGGAAAAGTGGTGTGTATCGGGCGTAACTACGCCGAACATGCCAAGGAACTGGATAACCATGGAAATCAACGCCACCCAGGCCACGGCCGAGCGGCCGTTCTTCGGGATGCGCGCCAGGCGGTCGATCAGCTTCACCGCAGGCGGCGAACTGGCGACCACATAACCGCCGATCACCACGAAGGCCATCTGCATGGTGAACGGGATCAGGCTCCAGAACCCATCGCCGAACGCCTTGGCGGCCTCGCTCGGCGCGGCGCCCATGCCCAGGGTCGCCACGGCGACAATGATCACGGCGAGGGCGGCAAACACCCAGGAGTCAGGAAACCAGCGTTCGGCGAAATTGGAGCAGCGCAGGGCAAATCGGGCATAGCGGCTTTCTTCGAGAGCATCGGCCACGAGTCATTCCTCTTATAGTTGTTATGGTTTTGACAGTTTTACGCCATGTTCCGCTACGGCCATTGATAGGGGAATGCAGTTATCTTCATCGATCAATGAGGAAAACAAATATATCCTCCGCGATTGCCATCATCCGGCTCAGCTCATAATCTGCACGCCATTTTGTTTGTCTGCCGAGCCTCAACATGACTGCCACCTCGCTTGCACAGGCGCAGCGTTTTTCCCGCTCCGACTACAAAACCCTGGGCCTGGCCGCCCTCGGCGGTGCCCTGGAAATCTACGACTTCATCATCTTCGTGTTTTTCGCGCTGACCCTCAGCCAACTGTTCTTCCCGCCGGAAATGCCCGAGTGGCTGCGCCTGCTGCAAAGTTTCGGGATCTTCGTCACCGGCTACCTCGCGCGCCCGCTGGGCGGCATCCTGATGGCGCACTTCGCCGATCACCTGGGGCGCAAGCGCGTGTTCAGCCTTAGCATCCTGATGATGGCCTTGCCCTGCCTGCTGATCGGGATCATGCCGACCTACGCGCAGATCGGCTATTTCGCACCGCTGATCCTGCTGGTGCTGCGCGTGCTGCAAGGCGCGGCGGTGGGCGGTGAAGTGCCCAGCGCCTGGACCTTCGTCGCCGAGCATGCGCCGACCCATCACCGCGGTTACGCCTTGGGCTTCCTGCAAGCCGGCCTGACCTTCGGCTACCTGCTCGGCGCGCTGACCGCCACGCTGCTGGCGCAACTTTTCACCCCGGCGGAGATCCTCGACTACGCCTGGCGCTTCCCCTTCCTGCTCGGCGGTGTCTTCGGCGTGATCGGCGTGTGGCTGCGTCGCTGGCTCAACGAAACCCCGGTGTTCCTCGAAATGCAGGCGCGCCGCCAAGCCGCCGCCGAAATGCCGCTGCGCACCGTGTTGCGCGACCATCGCAGCGTGTTGCTGCCGGCGATGATCCTCACCTGCGTGCTCACCTCCGCCGTGGTGGTGCTGGTGGTCATCACCCCGACCATGATGCAGAAAACCTTCGGCATGACGCCCAGCCACACCTTCGCCCTGAGCGCGCTGGGCATTGTGTTCCTAAACATCGGCTGCGTCCTGGCCGGCCTGTTGGTGGACCGCATCGGCGCCTGGCGCGCGGTGCTGGTCTACAGCCTGTTGCTGCCGCTGGGGATCGCGGTGTTATACGCCAGCCTGATCGCCGGTGGCGTCTGGCTCGGCGCGGCGTATGCCGTGGCGGGCTTGAGCTGCGGTGTGGTCGGCGCAGTGCCGTCGGTGATGGTCGGGCTGTTCCCGGCGCCGGTGCGGGTGTCGGGCATTTCCTTCACCTACAACATCGCCTACGCGCTGTGGGCGAGCACCACGCCCTTGATCCTGATTGCACTGATGCCGACCAGCCCATGGATTTGTGTGGGCTATTGCGTGGTGATGGGCGCGGTGGGGGTGGTGAGTGTGGTGCTGTTCAGTAAGCGCCACGCAGTGGATGCAGGCACTCACGGGGCCTAAGGGCCACCAATTGACGGGTATTGCAGCCACTCCTATAGTCAGCTCCACCCTCGATTAGCACCTAGTACTTCATGACTCAGACGGCCTTTATCAACCCCTCCATCCTGTCTTGGTCTCGCCAGCGGGCGGGGCTGTCTGAGGCTCAGGTCGCCAAGGGGCTTACGGTCAAGACGCAAAGGGTCATGGAGTGGGAGGGCGGCCGGAGCCTACCCACCTTTAACCAGGCGCAAAAGTGGGCTGCCATCGCGCATGTTCCTTTTGGTTTTCTCTTTCTCCAGGCGCCTCCACAGGAGCATCTTCCACTTCCGGACCTGCGCACGGTGGGCGGTGTATTGCCCGATAAACCCAGCCTGAATTTGATGGACACCGTCAGGGATGTGTTGCGCAAGCAGGACTGGTACCTGGAGTATTTGCAGGATCATGAACGAGCGCCGCTTTCCTTTGTCGGTAGCTTCAACAGTCGCTCGCCGATCAAGGACGTCGTTGCCGATATTCGTCGCGTGCTGGGCATAACTGATGCTCCTACCCGTATAAGTTATGAAGACTATATGCGGGCATTGGTGAGTGGCGCGGAAGACGCCGGTATTCTCGTTATGCGCAGCGGTGTTGCCTTGGGCAATACCCGCAGGAAACTTGATGTCAGCGAATTTCGAGGATTTGCGATCAGTAACGTGATGGCGCCTGTCGTGTTTATCAACAGTGCTGATGCACCCTCTGCACGGCTTTTTACCCTGATGCATGAGCTTGCCCATATCTGGATCGGTAGCACAGGTGTGTCCGATGGAGGTAGTCAAGGTGCCGGTCAGGAGGAAGTGTTCTGCAATGCCGTGGCGGGCGAGTTTCTTGCGCCGGGGATCGTCTTCAGCGCGTACTGGGACGGCGATATTTACTGGGAAGGAAACCTGGCGCCTTTGGCGGGGCGTTTTCATGTCAGCGCACTCGTCATTGCCCGTCGTGCGCGTGATCTTGGTTACATCAGCAGCGATCAATACGGTGCTTACTACCGACGGATCTTGCAGGCCTATCGAGATAAGGATTGCAGCGGAGGGGACTACTACCGCACCGCAGCAACCAGGAACAGCACCCGGTTAAGCAAGGCTGTTCTGGCAGAAGCCAAGAGCGGACGGATTTTGTTACGGGATGCCGGAAAACTGCTGGGTGTACAGCCTGCCAAGTTGAAGGCATATGGGGTGAAGCTCTCGGCATGAAGCATCTATTGGATTCGAATACGTTGATCGAGGCCAAAAATCGTTATTACGGTTTGACGATTTGTCCAGGCTATTGGGCGTGGATACTTCAACAACACCAGGCCTTGGAGGTTGCCAGTATCGTACCGGTACTGGACGAACTGGCCAAAGGCAATGACGACCTCACCCAGTGGGTCAAGGGCAATGCCCACCTCTTTGAAGACGCCAGTGATGAACGGACTCAAGCGGCATTTGGGCATATTGTCGCCAAAATTGCGCAGCAGGCGCCGCTGATGAAGGCTGGCGCACTTGAAGAGTTTCTTGAAGGGGCAGACCCGTGGCTGATTGCCAAGGCTATGACGACGGGGGCAGTGGTCGTAACCCATGAAGTTTATAACCCCGATATCAAGCGCAAATACACCATTCCCAATGTGTGCTCACTCGTCGGAGTCTCTTATATGAACACGTTCGAGTTGCTCGGTAAGCTGGACGCACGTTTCGTTTTGCACCACTGACTCATAGGGGAAGAGGGCTGCCCTCTTCAGGTCGGGAGTTTTGGTGCGATCAACGGTAACCGCCTGCTGGCGCGCGGATGACAAATTTGTAACCTGTGCCGGCGGATTTAGCCGATAGCTCTATGATCCCTGAACCACTCCCCACGAGGATGTTCCATGAGCGCAGGACACAACCACGCCCAGGTACGCGCCGGCCACGAACGCCAGTTATGGATCGCCCTCGGGCTGACCAGCAGCTTCATGATTGCCGAGGTGATCGGTGCCTTTATCACCGGCAGCCTGGCGCTGTTGTCCGACGCTGCGCACATGATGACCGACGCCCTGGCCATGGCGATTTCCCTGGTGGCGATCCAAATCGCCAAGCGCCCCGCAGACCGCAAGCGCACGTTCGGCTACGCGCGCTTTGAAATCCTGGCGGCGGCCTTCAATGCGTTGCTGCTGTTTGCGGTGGCCTTCTACATCCTTTATGAGGCCTATCAACGCTTGCAGGCGCCTGCGCAGATCCAGTCGACCGGCATGCTGGTGATCGCCGTGCTGGGGCTGCTCGTCAACCTGATCTCCATGCGCCTGCTCAGCGCCGGCAGCGGCGAAAGCCTGAATGTCAAAGGTGCGTACCTGGAGGTCTGGAGTGACATGCTCGGCTCTGTCGGCGTGATCATCGCGGCTGTGGTGATCATGTTGACCGGCTGGGGTTGGGTCGACTCGGTGGTGGCGGCGGCAATTGGTTTCTGGGTGTTACCGCGTACCTGGGTGTTGCTCAAGGAGAGCATGAATGTGCTGCTGCAAGGTGTGCCCGACGGCATCGATATCGACAGTGTGGAACAGGCCATACGTGGCGTACCTGGCGTGAAGGATGTACATGACCTGCATATCTGGGCGCTCACCAGTGGCAAGAACGTGCTCAGCAGCCATCTGGTGGCGGACGCGGTGCCGGGCGTCGAGCAACAGGTCCTCGCTCAAGTGACGCAATTGCTGCATGAACAATTCGATATTTCCCACGTCACGCTGCAGGTCGAGGGCGACGGTTTTCATCGTGACGGGCCCGAAGAATCCCATGCTTGAGCCTTGCTAACGGATTTGTAATGTTCGCCCCACCGCCCTGATAAGTACCGAAAGTTACAGTGCCCCGGCTTGGATTTATCCGCCATTTCATGGGCCTGGAACTCTCGTTATGCCAACTCGTGCAAGAACATTACTGTGCTCGATCGTCGTGTTGCTGGCGACGGCGCAAGGGGTCGGCGCCCAGACCCTGAGCCTCGACGCCGCCCTGCAAACCGCCTTCGCCAATAACCCCGACCTGGCCGCCGCGCAATGGGAGATCGACATCGCCAGCGGCGGTCGCCAGCAGGCGGGGTTGATCCCCAACCCGGTGGCCTCATGGGATGCCGAAGACACCCGCCGCGACACCCGCACCACCACGCTCAAGTTAAGCCAGACCCTGGAACTGGGCGGCAAGCGCGGTGCGCGCATCGAGCTGAACATTGGCAA
>NZ_JAKNRV010000353.1:0-5151 GCF_023072625.1 Pseudomonas emilianonis | reverse complement strand
AATTCAAGGCGCGTACACCGTCGCGCCCTTGGGCGGCCAGGCGCAGGTTTTCGCGCACGCTCAGGTTCTGGAACAGGCTGGTGAGCTGGAACGAACGCGCCATGCCCAGGCCGACGCGGGCGTGGGCCGGTTTGCGCATCAGGTTCTTGCCGTCGAAATGGATCGCCCCGCCAGTGGCCTGGCGCTCGCCGGTCAGGCAGTGGAACAGGCTGGTCTTGCCCGCGCCGTTGGGGCCGATGATGGTGTGGATGGTGCCGGCTTCGACCTTGAGGTTGACGCCGTTGACCGCATGGAACGCACCGTAGGCGAGTTCCAGGTCTTTGGTTTCCAGCAGGATGCTCATAGCCCTTGCTCCTTGGCGACGACGGCAGCTTTGCGGCGGCCGCGCACGTTCTCGAACAGCGACGCCAGGCCGCCCCACAACCCGCCACGCATGAAGATCACCACCAGGATTAGGATCACCCCCAGCAGCATCAGCCAGCGCGGCCACAGGTCGGAGAGGAAATCCCCCAGCAGCACGATGGAACCGGCGCCCAGCAACGAACCGAACAGCGAGCCGGTGCCGCCGACGATGGTCATGATCAGGATGTTCTCGGACATCGCCAGGTCGATATTCGACAGCGGCACAAAGTGCAACAACATGGCGTACAGCGCCCCGGCAATCCCGGTGACCGCGCCGGACAGCACGAACACCAGGATCTTGAAGTGGCGCGTGTCATAGCCGATGGCCGAGGCACGGGTTTCGTTTTCGCGGATCGCCATCAGCGTGCTGCCGAACGGCGAGGCAATGACGCGGCGTGCGCCGATGAAGATCAGCAGGAACAGCACCGCGACAAAACCGTAGAACGCGCGGGCGTCGGCCAACGACAGCAAAACGCTGTCGCCGATGCGGATCTCCGGGCGCGGTACGCTGAGCAGGCCGTTGTCGCCGCCGGTCCAGTCGCTCAAGGTGTAGGCCACGAAGTACGCCATCTGGCTGAACGCGAGCGTCAGCATGACGAAGTAGATGCCGGTGCGGCGGATCGCCAGGGCGCCGACCAGCAGCGCGAGGAAACCGCCGGCAATCGCAGCGCCCAACAGGGCCGTGAACAAGCCCATTTGCAGATGGATCATCAGCAGTGCCGCGCAGTACGCGCCGGCACCAAAGAAGATGCCTTGGCCGAACGACAGTAGCCCGGTGTAGCCCAGCAACAGGTTGCAGGCCAGGGCGGCCATGGCAAAGATCAGGATCTCGCTGGCCAGGGTCGCCGAGGGCAGGATCAGCGGCAGGCCGATCAGCACTGCCAGCACCCACAGCAACATCGCTTTGGATTGGGTCTTGGCAAACGGCAGGGGGTTTTTCTCGCTCATGTCAGGCTCTCCCGAACAGGCCGTAGGGGCGCACCAGAATCACCACGGCCATCGCGCCGTAGATCATCAGGCTCGCACCCTGGGGCCAGAGTGTGGTCATCAGGCTTTGCACCACGCCCACCAGCAAACCGCCGACCAGCGCGCCGCTGAAGGAGCCCATGCCGCCGATGACGACAACCACAAAGGCGATCCCGAGAATTTCCGGGCCGACAAAGGGCTGGGCGCCGCGCAACGGTGCGAACAATACGCCCGCCATGCCGGCCAGGCCGACGCCTAAGGCAAAGGTCATGGAGAACAGGCGGAAGATATTCGTGCCGAGCAGCGATACGGTTTCGGTGCTCTCACTGCCGGCGCGCACCAGTGCGCCGAAGCGTGTGCGTTCCAGCAGCAGCCACAGGCCCAGGCCCACCAGCCCGGAAAACACGATGAGGAACAGGCGGTAGTAGGGATAGACGAAATCGCCCAGCACCAGCACCCCGCGCAGCAGGTCCGGCACGGCGACGCTTTTGCCCACCGGGCCCCAGATCATCACGCTGGCTTCCTGGATGATCAGCGCGATCCCCAGCGTCACCAGGATCTGGAACATGTGCGGCAAGTGATAAATCCGCTGGATTAGCAAGCGCTCGATCACCCACGCCAGCGCGGCCACCACCAGCGGTGCGAGCAGCAGCGCCAGCCAGAAGCTGCCGGTGAGGCTCACGGCGGTGTAGCAGATGTACGCGCCGAGCAGAAAGAACGCGCCGTGGGCGAAGTTGACGAAGTTGAGCAGGCCGAAAATGATCGTCAGCCCGACCGCGATCAGGAAGTAGATCATCCCCAGGCCAAGGCCATTGAGTATCTGGAACAGGTAAAGATTGAGCATGCAGGAACCCTCGGCAGGAAGCCGCTCGCGCGGCCCTGCGGTGCAATATTCAGGGGGTCAGGCGAGCGTGCAGCCCGTGGCCTCGACCGGCGGGAATGACTGGCCGGCGCTGAGCACCTTGGCCAGGTCGTCCTTGTCGGCCATGTCGGCAGCGGCCTTGCCGATCAGCAGGTAGTAATCCTTGATCACCTGGTGGTCGCCGGCGCGGATCGACTCCTTGCCGGTGGGGCCCTCGAAACTCAGGCCCTGCATGGCCTTGGCCACGGTCGGCCCATCGAAGCTGCCGGTGGCGATGATGGTATCGAGCATGACCTTGGTGCTGATGTAGTCGGCGGCCAGCGGGTAGGTGGGGTTGATGCCGTACTTGGCCTGGGTCAGCTTGACCAGTTCGCGGTTGAGCGGGCTGTCGACCTGGTGCCAGTACTGCGCGCCGAGGTACACGCCTTCGAGTATGTCGCTGCCCAGTTCCTGGAACTGGTCGAGGCCGGCGGACCACACCAGCAGCACTTTCATGCGCTCCTTGATCCCGAAGTTGACCGCCTGGCGCAGGGTGTTGGACGACTGGCTGCCGAAGTTGAGCAGCACCAGCACGTCGGGTTTGGTGGAGATGGCGTTGGTCAGGTAGCCGGAGAATTCCTGCTCCTGCAGCGAGTGGTAGCTGTTGCCGACGTGTTCCAGGCCGTGTTCCTTAAGCACGTTTTTGGCGCCTTCGAGCAAGGCTTCGCCGAACACGTATTGTGGGGTGATGGTGTACCAGCGCTTGGCGTCCGGCAGCAGCTTGATCAGCGGCACCAGGGTTTCGCGGATCGCGCCGTAGGTGGGCACCGACCAGCGGAAGGTCGCGCGGTTGCAGTCTTTGCCGGTGACTTCATCGGCACCCACCGGGGTCATGAACACGCCGCCGGCCTTGTCGACTTCCTTGGCCACCGCCAGCGCCGATGATGACAAGGTGCAGCCCTGGAAGAACCGCGCGCCGTCCTGCGCAATCGCTTCCTGCACCTTGCGTACTGCCTTGCCCGCGTTGCCTTCGGTGTCGATGACCTTGTAGTTCAGCGGGCGCCCGAGAATCTCGGGGTGCTGCTCCACCGCCAGGCGCGAACCCATGTCGGCAAACTTGCCATAGCTGGCAAAGGCGCCAGACATGGACTTGAGGCCGTAAAGGGTAAAGGGCTCGGCGGCGAATGCCGAACGCACGCTCAGCGGAAGGCTGAGGGCGGAGGCGAAGGTGAGGCTGGCTTTCAATAACGTTCGACGCTGCATGGGGTGACTCCCTGGTTTAGTTATTGGCAGGAGTGGCAATGGCGATACGGTGGAGCAGGGCCTGTGGGCAGGCCTGTTATTGGGGGTGACGCAGTGTGCGGGTTGGAATGCAGTCAACTGTGGGAGGGGCGGTGCGACGATTCGACTTGCTCCCGATAGCGGTGTGTCAGTCGATATAAATGTTGGCGGTGCCGGCCTCATCGGGAGCAAGCTCCCTCCCACATTGGATCTGGGGTGTTCTTAAGAGTGATCGAACTCCAGTAGAAAGTGCGGGCTGACCTGGCCTTCGAGGGCGGTCATATGGTGTTCGGCGTCGCACATGTGTTCATGCATCAGGCTGCGCACCGCGCTTTCATCGCCTGTGCGAAAGGCGTTCAACAGTTGCTTGTGATAGTCGAGGTTGGCCGCGTCGAACTGCTTGCGCTTGGGCTTGTAGGCTTTTTTCAGCACCACCAGGTCGCGCAGCAGGTCGTTGAGAAACTGCGCCATAAAGCTCAGCAACGGGTTGGGGCAGGCCTTGGCCAACAGGTTGTGGAACTCCAGTTCCGCCAGGCGTTGTTCGCGCTGGCCGGCCTCGCTGTCTTCCGGCGCACTGCAAAAATCCACGTTGGCCTGCAGGGCCAGGTAGTCGTCCTCGCTCAGGCGCCCGAGCACCGACACCGCCAGTTCCACTTCGATGACCTTGCGCAATTGGTACACCTGCTCGCCATCCAGATGCTGGAAGTGCAGGTAATTGCGCAGCGCGCGGCTGGCCGGTTCGGTGCCGGCCTGGTTCAGGTAAGCCCCGCCGCTGGGGCCGGTGCGCGTGCTGACCAGGCCTTCGACTTCCAGGGCCTTGAGCGCTTCGCGGGCCGAGCCCTTGGAGCACTGGAAACTTTCCATCAGCTCGCGCTCGGTGGGCAGGCGGTCGCCGGGCTTCAAGGCGTCGGTGACGATGGAGCGCTTGACCGACTCGACAATCACGTCGGACAGCTTCTGGCGTTTGCGTCGTAGCGGGCGAGTGAGCATGGGGTCTATTTATCGTATTAATGCGGATAAATAGCACTTAATAACGATTGGGCCGTAGCGTCAACGCAGGGTGTCGTTTCTGGTATGGAAAGGTCGTAAACGGAGATTCATTGCACAGTGGCATCCGTACACACCGTCGAACGCGGCGGTTTGTTTCCATGCACCAGATAATCGCCTACCCACTGGTTCACACAGGCACTCACGCCGCTGAACGAAACCCCGTGGGCATAGGCGTTCTTCAGCTGTACGCGGCTCGCCGGGAACGTGCGCTCAAAGGCCCAGGCGGCGCCGGTGGACGGGGTGTGGTCGTCGAATTCGGCCTGCACCATCAGCAGGCTGTCGAGCCGGGCGAGTTCCTTGTGAGGCAAGCCCTTGCTGTGGTTTCGCGGCCAGGTGGTGCATTGGCGCGCCTCAAGGGCGCTGCCGGCGACCGGGTACTTGGTGAGCGATTCGGTTTCTTTTTGCTGCCAAAGGTCTTCGCTGGAGTAGGTCGAGTCGTTGCACAGAATCGCGGTTTTGACCGAGTCGGCGGCCGACATGCGCAACGGCCCAGGCCTCGGCACGTTGGCCTGCAAGGGTTCGCGCACGCGCTGCAGCAGCAGGCTGAACATCGACTTGGCACGCTCTTCGATGACCGGGTCGGGGCTGAAGCGATGCGAAAAGAAACCGAA
>NZ_JAKNRV010000352.1:0-5162 GCF_023072625.1 Pseudomonas emilianonis | reverse complement strand
CCGTCCCTGGCCCAGCGCTGGCGGGGGGCGGGAAACCTGATCCCGGCCCTGCTGTTCCTCGGCCTGTTCTTCCTCGCACCGCTGATCGGGCTGTTGCTGCGCGGTGTACTGGAACCGGTGCCGGGCCTGGGCAACTATGAACAGTTGTTCGCCAACTCGGCCTACGCCCGGGTAATGCTCAACACCTTTTCGGTGGCGGGCCTGGTGACCCTGTTCAGCCTGTTGCTGGGCTTCCCGCTGGCCTGGGCGATTACCCTGGTGCCACGCGGCTGGGGCCGCTGGATCTTGAATATCGTGCTGCTGTCGATGTGGACCAGCCTGCTGGCCCGCACCTATTCCTGGCTGGTATTGCTGCAAGCCTCCGGGGTCATCAACAAGGCGCTGATGGCCATGGGCATCATCGATGTGCCCCTGGAGATGGTGCATAACCTCACCGGCGTGGTGATCGGCATGAGCTACATCATGATCCCGTTCATCGTGCTGCCGTTGCAGGCGACCATGCAGGCCATCGACCCGATGATCCTGCAGGCCGGCTCCATCTGCGGCGCGAGCCCGTGGACCAACTTCTTCCGGGTGTTCCTGCCGCTGTGCCGGCCGGGGTTGTTTTCTGGCGGGTTGATGGTGTTCGTGATGTCCCTCGGTTACTACGTCACCCCGGCGCTGCTCGGCGGTGCGCAGAACATGATGCTGCCCGAGTTCATCATCCAGCAGGTGCAATCGTTCCTCAATTGGGGCCTGGCCAGTGCCGGTGCCGCGTTGCTGATCTTCATCACGCTGGTGCTGTTCTACTTCTACCTGAAACTTCAGCCGGAATCCCCGGTTGGCGCGAGCAATGCGAGGTAAACCGTCATGCTGCTGACTCCGAATGCCATGAGCCGCAGGATGCGCCTGGGCCTCTACACCACCACCGGGTTGATTGGGCTGTTCCTGCTGCTGCCGATCGTGTTTATCGTGCTGCTGTCGTTCGGCTCGTCGCAATGGCTGGTGTTCCCGCCACCGGGCTGGACGCTGAAATGGTACGGCCAATTCTTCTCCAACGCCGACTGGATGAACGCGGCGCTGGCCAGCCTCAAGGTCGCCGTGCTGACCACCGTGTTCGCCGTGGCGCTGGGCCTGCCCACGGCATTTGCCCTGGTGCGCGGGCGCTTCCCCGGCCGCGAACTGCTCTACGGCCTGTTCACCCTGCCAATGATCGTGCCGCTGGTGATCATCGCCGTGGCGGTGTACGCGCTGTTCCTCAAGCTCGGCTACACCGGCACGATGTTCGCCTTTGTGGTCAGCCACGTGATTGTCGCGTTGCCGTTCACCATCATCTCAATCATCAACTCGCTGAAACTGTTCGATCAGTCGATTGAAGACGCGGCGGTGATCTGCGGTGCGTCGCGCCTGCAGGCGGTGTTCAAGGTGACCTTCCCGGCGATTCGCCCGGGGATGGTGGCCGGTGCGCTGTTCGCCTTTCTTGTGTCATGGGACGAAGTGGTGCTCAGCGTGATGATGGCCAGCCCGACCCTGCAAACCCTTCCCGTGAAAATGTGGACCACCCTGCGTCAAGACCTGACACCGGTGATCGCCGTCGCCTCGACGTTGCTGATCGGCCTCTCGGTGCTGGTCATGGTCATCGCCGCCGCCGTTCGCCGGCGCACAGAAACCCGCGCTTGAGCGCCCAGGAGCAGAACATGAGTGCAGTGATCCAAGATGCCGCGCAGAACCCGGGCCAACCACTGGTCAGCCTGCGCAACCTGAACAAGTACTACGGCGAATTTTGCGCCGTGGACAACATTTCGCTGGACATCAAGGACGGCGAATTCCTCACCTTCCTCGGCTCCAGCGGCTCGGGCAAAAGCACCACCCTGTCGATGCTCGCCGGCTTTGAAACGCCCAGCAGCGGCGAGATCCTGGTGGACAGTCAATCGCTGGTCAACGTACCGCCGCACAAGCGCGACATCGGCATGGTGTTCCAACGCTACTCGCTGTTCCCGCACCTGTCGGTACGCGACAACATCGCCTTCCCCCTGGCGATCCGCAAACTGGCCAGCGCCGAGCGCGAGAAGCGTGTCGACGCCATGCTCAAGCTGGTGCAACTGGAACAATTCGCCCATCGCCGCCCGTCGCAACTGTCCGGCGGCCAGCAACAGCGCGTCGCCATCGCCCGGGCGCTGGTGTACGAACCGCGCATCCTGCTGATGGACGAACCGCTCGGCGCCCTCGACAAAAAACTGCGTGAAGACTTGCAGGACGAGCTGCGCCAGCTGCACCGGCGCCTGGGCATCACGATCGTCTATGTGACCCACGACCAGGAAGAAGCGATGCGCCTGTCACAACGCATCGCGATTTTCAGCCACGGCAAAATCGTCGGCCTGGGCAGCGGTTTCGACCTGTACCAGAACCCGCCGAACGCGTTTGTCGCCTCATTCCTCGGCAACTCCAACTTCCTCAAGCTCAAGGCCCAGGGCAACGCGGCGGCGTCATTCGAAGGCCAATCCGTGTCGATCCGCCTGACCAGCGGCCTGCGCAGCGAGCAGGATGTGCTGCTGATGGTGCGCCCGGAAAAAGCCCTGGCGCTGAGCGTCGAACAGGCCGCCGAACAGCCCCTGGCCGCCGGTTGGAATGAGGTGTCGGCGCTCGTCGGCGAAGTGCTGTTCCTCGGCGAAAGCCAGACCTGCAGCGTGAAAACCCTGGGCGGCACCTCGATGACGGTCAAGGCATTGTCCGCTGCCGGCATGCCGCTCAAGGCCGGTGACCCGGTGCGCGTGCGCTGGGCCACGGCGGATGCCTGTGTGTACACCGAGTGGGCCGAAAGCGATCTGAACAAGGCCGCCGGCGCTCATTGAGTCACCCATGTGGGAGGGGCGGTGCGACGGTTCGACTTGCTCCCGATAGCGGAGGAACAGTCAACTTATCTGTAGCTGACCCACCGCTATCGGGAGCAAGCCCCCTCCCACAGTTTGAGAACCTCATCGTGCCCCAGCAGAACGCCGGGCCACTGGTGTATTGCCACGGCAAGATGGGCGCCCTGCCCATGCCGGCCTAAGCCACACACAAAACTTTGTGGGAGGGGGCTTGCCCCCGATAGCGGTGGGTCAGTCAGCTTGTTTGTATCTGATCCACTGCCATCGGGAGCAAGTCGAATCGTCGCACCGCCCCTCCCACATTTTTTAACTGCATTTACCCGTTAAATCCTACGCTCGAAAATCGCCCCCTCGATGCCCAGCACCTCGCAGGTATCGGCATAGATCCCCACGCCCTTCTCCCACACATGCTTGATCGACTGGTCGGCGCAGCGGATCTGGTAATTGAGCTCGAACGGTTCATGGCGCGACAACGCATATTGCACCTCGCGCCACACGTAGTCGGCGTCCTGGGCCAGGATCAGGCTGTTGTAGGTGAATTCATGGTTGTCCACCAGCCGCTCGGCGGGGTAGCCGGTTAATTGCAGGCAGCCGGCACTGACGAACTCCATGGTCCAGTCGCGGTTGTTACGGCCGCGATAGATCAGCCCGGGCATGCTGTCGAGCAAGCTCATGCTGCTGCGCTGGCTGGCTAGCAAGGCGATTTCGCGGCGCTTGTGCGCAGTGACATCCCCGGCCACTAGGTAGAAGCCCTGCGGGCCGCGCTTGAGGCTGATCTCGAACCAGCGCAGTTCGCCGCACGGATGCACGAAGCGCAGGCGCTGGTTGAACGAGGTCTCGGGGCGTCGGCGCAGTTCATGCAAGGCCTGGCGCCACAGCGGGCGGTCTTCCTGGTGCACGTAGTCGACGAGGTTGCGCTCCGCGCCCGGCGCGCCCATCAACTCGGCCCAGGCCAGGTTGAAGTGGGCGATCTGGCCGTTGTCGCGCAGGTGCAGCAAAGCGGCGGGAAAACAATCCATTGGGTACGCGGGCGGTGCCTGTACCAAAGCGTCAGGGCTTTCCCTCATCTAATGACGCTCCTCGTGTTTGAGCAACGCGCCGCTGTGCACCCGGGCCGCCAGCTCCAGGCGCGAATGCAGGTTGAGTTTCTGCAACAGGCTGCGCACGTAGATTTTCACCGTGCCGTCGCTGATCCCCAGTTCCCTGCCGATCTGTTTATTGCTCATGCCGGCGGCGATCAGCGCCAGGGTCTGGCCTTCGCGTTCAGTGAGGTTCTCACCGCCCGGCGTCTCGCCGTGTGGCCTGGGCTCGGCCGGGTCGGCGAGCAAGGCGATCAGGCTTGAGTCGAGCATGATCGCGCCCTTGTGGCAGTTGCGCATATACGCCAGCAATGCCTCGGGCTCGGTTTCCTTGAGCACGTAACCGCTGGCGCCCAGGCGCAAGGCAGTGAGCAATTCGGCGCGGTCCATCGACGCCGTGAGCACCACCACCTGGCAGTCCAGGTGCAATTGGCGCAGTTCGTCCAGCACCTGCAGGCCGCTGAGGCCGGGCATGTGCAGATCCAGCAAGACCTGCTGCGGCGTCAGGCTCACGGCCAGGTTGATGCCCTCTCGGCCACTGGCCGCCTGCCCCACCACTTCGAAGTCGTCGCTGGCATCGAACAGTTGCGCCAGGCCTTTGCGAAACAGCGGGTGATCATCGATCAGTAATAAGGTCGTGCAGTCCATCGAGACTCCCTTGTGGCAGGTCGTGGTGGCGGCGCAGGCCAAGGTGCACGCGTACGCCGTGCGGGCGGATCGCTTCAATGCTCAGCCGCGCGCCGATGCTGGCGGCGCGCTCGCGGATAATTGCCAGGCCGAAATGGTTGTGCTCATCGCACGCCGGGCTCAAGCCGATGCCATCGTCCTCCACCGACACCGAGGCATCGCCGTCCTGGGTCTGGCGCAGTTCAATACGCACATGCCGCGCGTGGGAATGGCGCACCGCATTGGCCAGGGCCTCGCGCACGATCTGCAGGATCTGCAACTCGGTTTCCGGACTCAGGGCATCGTCGGCCAGGCGGTTGTCCAACTCGAACACGATGATGCAGCGCCGCGAAAACTCCGCGACCGAGTCGGCCAAGGCCTGGCGCAACGAGCGTCCGTCCATGGTCAGGCGTGCGCTGGTGATCAGCTCGCGCACCTGGCGTTGCAACTGGCTCAGGCCGGCGCAGAGGTCCTGCAGGACGGGCGCGCCCAACTGTGACTGCAAGCCGTGGGCCTGGAATGCCAGGTAACCCAACTGCTGCGCCACCGAATCGTGCAACTCACGGGC
>NZ_JAKNRV010000351.1:0-5168 GCF_023072625.1 Pseudomonas emilianonis | reverse complement strand
CGTTGAAGCCCATGCGGGCCGGTGGCAGCAGGGCGTCGAGGATACGTTCTTCGGCGGCGTCTTCGGCGCGGTGGCTGACCTTGGTCATTTCCTGTTCGCGCAGCAGTTTCAGAGCAGCGTCGGCCAGCAACTGCTTGTGGTAGAACGCCCACATCACCGACGGCACCGGGTCCGGGCCCGGTTCGACCGCCGCGGCGTGGGCCGCCAACGGTAACCAGCAGGCCAACATGCAGTTCAGTCGCCAGTTCATCGCCTGCTCCTATTGGTACATTTCGGGCACTTCGTACTGCAGGCCGTAATGGCTGTAGATGGTTTGCACCGAGCCGTCGCGGATCAGGCCTTCCAGCGCTTCTTCCACCGCGTAGGCCAACTGGCGATTGCTTTCGTGTACCGCCATGCCGATCTCCCAGCGCTGCCGGCCCATGCTCGGGTAAGCGTTTTGCGCCAGGGCCAGTTGCGGGTCGTGCGCCTCATGCACCTGCCAGTCGATCTCGCCGCGCATCGCCATCACCGCGTCGACTTCACCGGCCTTCATCGCCGCGAACGCCTGGGATACACCGGGGTAGTGATGGGTCTGGCGGGCGAGCATGCCGTTGAACACCGAGGTCAGGTAGAACGACGGCACGCTGTCGACTTCGACGCCGATCGGGTGTTCCTCGAACACCGCCACGCTGGCGACCTTGTCCAGGCGCCGGCGGTCGTAGGCCACCTGCCATTGTTCGTTCTGGTACGGCCCGAACATCACCACGTGGCCGTTTTCCAGTTCGCCCTGATCGTTACGCCTTTGCGCGTAATCGTGGTCGTAGGGTGCGCGCATCATCAGGTCGGCCAGTTGCTGGTTATGCAACTGGCTGCCGCGCCAGATGTAGTCGCGCAGGTCGTCGTCGAGTTTTTCCCCGGCCGGCGCCCAGATCAATTTGAGCTGCACCCCCAGCGCCTTGGCCAGGGCCTGGGCCAGCTCCACGTCGACCCCGCGCGGGGTGGCACCGTCTTCGAAACTGTAGGGGGCAAAATCTTTGTACACCGCCACTTTCAGCTCACCGGCGGCGATCATCTGGTCATAGCTGCGCACCTGCGCCTGTGCCGTCTGGCAACACAGCAGGGCCAGGCCGAGCACATAAGCGAACAGGCGCATGGCTTACTCCTCGACGTGAACGCTGTCCAGGTAGGTACGTACCGCCCACAAGGCTTCCTGGCTCAGGTAATCGGCCATTTTCGGCATATACACCCGACCGTCGCGCACCGCGCCGTGACGCACGCGCTGCACAAACCACTCATCACCGGCCTCGCCCACATCCAGCAAGCGCAAGTCGGGGGCGATGCCGCCAGACTTGGCTTCCAGGCCGTGGCAGGCGGCGCAGTTCTGATTGTAGGCGGACGAACCGATTTCCAGGGCCCGATCGTGTTCAGGCGACGTGCGATAGGGGTTCACCGCCGCCCAGCCGTCCTCATCGACCGCCACGCCGGCGTCTTTGACCGAGGTCAGGCCCTTGGTTTCCACTGCTTGCGGGACCACGTTGCCGTGGGCCCAGGCTGGACCTGCACCGATCACACCGGCCAACAGCCCGGCGACGAGCAAGGCATTGAGTTTTGTTGTCATTATTTTTGCCCTCAGGATTGCACGCAAAACCTCATTGCAGAGGTTATGGCAACCATCTTAGAAACCCTGGGGCATGGGCCGTATGCTGCTTTGGTGGCCGGCTTATCCTCCCTTGGTAGTAGGGCTTGTGGGGCACGCCTAAAACAGCGGCGCGTCGGGAAGTCTTCCCGGCAACAGCGGGACTTTTTCCGTATCCGCCCAGCACCCTGGCGCTCCACCCTGTGCAGGCCAAAACCTCCACTGGGAACTGCAACCATGACAAGAACAAGATCGCTACCCGCCCTCTCACCGCTGAGGCTCACCCCTTTGAGCTTAGCTGTGCAGGCCTTCCTGCTGGTCGGCAGCCTGTCCTTGAGTGCGGCCAGCTTCGCCGCCACCGACCCTGCCGCGCCGTCCACCCCAAAGTCGACCCGCAACGTCACCTGGGAAGACATCGCCAATGACCACCTGACCACCAAGGACGTGCTGCAATACGGCATGGGCACCAACGCCCAGCGCTGGAGCCCGTTGGCCCAGGTCAACGACAAGAACGTGTTCAAGCTCACCCCGGCCTGGTCCTACTCGTTCGGCGATGAGAAGCAGCGCGGCCAGGAATCCCAGGCCATCGTCAACGACGGCGTGGTCTACGTCACCGGCTCCTACTCCCGCGTGTTCGCCCTCGACGCGAAGACCGGCAAGCGCCTGTGGACCTACAACCATCGCCTACCCGAGAACATCCGCCCGTGCTGTGACGTGGTCAACCGCGGCGCGGCGATCTTCGGCGACAAGATCTACTTCGGCACCCTCGACGCGCGCCTGATCGCCCTCGACAAGAACACCGGCAAAGTGGTGTGGAACAAGAAATTCGGCGACCACGCCGCCGGCTACACCATGACCGGCGCCCCGGTGCTGATCAAAGACAAGGTCAGCGGCAAGGTGCTGCTGATCCACGGCAGCTCCGGCGATGAGTTCGGCGTGGTCGGCCAGTTATATGCGCGCGACCCGGACACCGGCGAAGAAGTGTGGATGCGCCCGTTCGTCGAAGGCCACATGGGCCGCCTGAACGGCAAGGACAGCACCCCGACCGGCGACGTGAAAGCCCCGTCGTGGCCGGATGACCCGACCACCGAAACCGGCAAAGTCGAGGCCTGGAGCCACGGCGGCGGCGCGCCTTGGCAGAGCGCGAGCTTCGATGCCGAGACCAACACCATCATCGTCGGCGCCGGCAACCCCGGCCCGTGGAACACCTGGGCGCGCACCTCCAAGGACGGCAACCCACACGACTTCGACAGCCTCTACACCTCGGGCCAGGTCGGCGTCGACCCGAGCACCGGCGAAGTGAAATGGTTCTACCAGCACACCCCGAACGATGCCTGGGACTTCTCCGGCAACAACGAGCTGGTGCTGTTCGACTACAAAGACAAAGACGGCAAAGTGGTCAAGGCCACCGGCCACGCCGACCGCAACGGTTTCTTCTACGTGGTCGACCGCAACAACGGCAAGCTGCAGAACGCCTTCCCGTTCGTCGACAACATCACCTGGGCCAGCCATATCGACCTGAAAACCGGGCGTCCGGTGGAAAACCCAGGCCAGCGTCCGGCCAAGCCGTTGCCGGGTGAAACCAAGGGCAAGTCGGTGGAAGTCTCGCCGCCGTTCCTCGGTGGCAAGAACTGGAACCCCATGGCCTACAGCCAGGACACCGGCCTGTTCTACATCCCGGGCAACCAATGGAAAGAGGAATACTGGACCGAAGAGGTCAACTACAAGAAAGGCTCGGCGTACCTGGGCATGGGTTTCCGCATCAAGCGCATGTATGACGACCACGTCGGCACCCTGCGCGCGATGAACCCAACCACCGGCAAGGTGGTATGGGAGCACAAGGAAGCGCTGCCGCTGTGGGCCGGCGTGCTGGCGACCAAGGGCAACCTGGTGTTCACCGGCACCGGCGACGGTTTCTTCAAGGCCTTCGACGCGAAAACCGGCAAGGAGCTGTGGAAGTTCCAGACCGGCAGCGGCATCGTCTCGCCGCCGATCACCTGGGAACAGGATGGCGAACAGTACATCGGCGTCACCGTCGGCTACGGCGGCGCGGTGCCGTTGTGGGGCGGCGACATGGCCGAGTTGACCAAGCCGGTGGCACAGGGTGGGTCGTTCTGGGTGTTCAAGATCCCGAGTTGGGATAACAAAACCGCGCAGAAGTAACCCCTGCGAGGATGCTGGGTCGCCTTTGTGGCGAGGGAGCTTGTCGAGGCGTCCCGCTGGGCTGCGAAGCGGCCCCGGCATTCCTTCAGTGACACCGTGCGTTCAGGCTTTACGACTGCTGCGCAGCCGAGCGGGAGCAAGCTCCCTCGCCACAGGAACCGCGCCACTCTCGAGGTATCGTGATGAAATATCTGCCCCTGTTACTGAT
Organism: Pseudomonas emilianonis; assembly: GCF_023072625.1. Taxonomy (NCBI): domain Bacteria; kingdom Pseudomonadati; phylum Pseudomonadota; class Gammaproteobacteria; order Pseudomonadales; family Pseudomonadaceae; genus Pseudomonas; species Pseudomonas emilianonis. Next base: position 1,179 of record NZ_JAKNRV010000351.1, on the reverse strand, counting down.
GCTAACGCTGCCCGTGGCCCACGCCGACGACGGCGACGACGCTCCGCTGGTCATCAACGGTTGCACCATCGCCGAACACAGCCAATGCCCCGGCGCCAACCTCAAGGGCGCCAACCTGAGCAACCAGAACCTCGCCAAAATGAACCTGGCCGGCGCCGACCTGCGTGATGCGGACTTGCGCCACGCCAACCTCGACCTGGCCAACCTGGAAAAAGCCCAGCTACAGGGCGCCAACCTGACCCGCGCCAGCCTGCAACAAAGCAACCTGCGCCTGGCCGATTTCACCGGCGCCACGTTGATGGCGATCCAGGGTTGGGGCTTGTTTGCCCAAGGCGCGCAGTTTGAAAACGCCAACCTGAGCGCGGCTTACCTGCAATTCGCCCGGCTGTCCGGGGCAAAAATGCATAAGGTCAACCTGCGTGCGGCGGATCTGGAAATGACCTGGCTGAGCAAGGCCGACCTGCAAGGGGCGGATCTGAGCGATGCTAATTTGCAAGAGGCCAAGTTCGGTGAGAGCAACCTGGAACAGGCCACCCTCACGGGCAGCCGCCAGCACTATGCGAACTTTCAGGATGCCAATATGGAAGGCTGCAAGGACTGCCCTACCACCTGGGACCGTTAGAGCACCGCGATTCAAAATGTGGGAGGGGCGGTGCGACGATTCGACTTGCCCCCGATAGCAGTGTGTCAGCCAATACATGCATGACTGATCCACCGCTATCGGGGGCAAGCCCCCTCCCACATTTGAATGGTGTGAAACAGAGAGAAAATTGTCAGCCCGCTACTCTCACCACGCCCATGTCGATGCCCAAGTGGACCAGTTCGGCATGGGAACTCACCTGCAGCTTGCTCTTGAGCAAGGTCAGGTGGTTGGACACGGTCTTGCTGCTGATATTCAGTTGTTCGGCAATGGTCCGTGTGGGCGTGCCCCTGGCCAGCATCAGGAAAATTTCCAGCTCACGCGGCGTCATGCCCTGCAAGCGTTGATCGCTTGGCGTGTAGGCCAGCTCGGTGGCCAGGGCCTGCTCGATATAGGCGTGGCCGTCGAGGATGCGCCGCACCGCTTCGATCAACACCTCGGGCGCCGAGCTTTTGGTCAGGTAGCCCGCCGCGCCGGCCTCCAGGGCTTGGCGCACCAGCGGCAGTTCGTCGTGCATGCTGAAGAACAGCACACGCAGG
>NZ_JAKNRV010000350.1:0-5175 GCF_023072625.1 Pseudomonas emilianonis | reverse complement strand
ATATCGAGGCGATTATCGCGGCGCGCGGCAGCCCGGTGGAGCGCGGGGCCGGCGGGGTCTCAGTCGAGCGCATCGAAGAGCTGGAAGCGCGGATTGCGGCGCTGGAAGAACGGCTGGCACAGCTGGAACAGGCCTGACACGGTCAAAACCCTGTAGGAGCCGGCCTGCCTGCTCCTACAGTTGATGTGCAATGTTCTTCAGCCTCGCGCAAAAGCGACGGCTTTTTCGAACTGCGCCTGGGTCGGCCGCACGCCGGTGTACAACACAAACTGCTCCAGAGCCTGGATCGCGATCACTTCCAGCCCGGTGATCACACGCTTGCCTTGGGCACGTCCACGCACGATCAACGGCGTTTCCGCCGGGATCGCCACCACATCGAACAACGTCTGCGCCTGGTCCACAGCGTCAGCCTCGAAAGCCAACTGATCGGCCTCGGCCCCGCCGGTCATGCCGATCGGCGTCACGTTGATCAACATCTGCGGGCGCAGATCGCCCAATTGCGCCTGCCATTGATAGCCCAGGCTCTGCGCCAGCGCCCTGCCCGCCGCTTCGTTACGCGCCACGATCACGCCATTGGCGTACCCGCCGTCACGCAGGGCACTGGCCACGGCCTTGGCCATGCCGCCGCTGCCGCGCAGGGCAAAGGTCGAATCTGTCGGTACTGCGTGCGTTTTCAGCAGTTGCTCGATGGCGATGTAGTCGGTGTTGTAGGCCTTGAGGTGGCCGGCCGTGTTGACGATGGTGTTGAGGGATGCGATGGCTTTGACCGAGCTGTCCAGTTCGTCCACCAGGGCAATGCTGGCCTCCTTGAACGGCATCGACACCCCGCAACCGCGAATCCCCAACGCCCGGATACCGCCGATCGCGCCAGCTAAATCCTGGCTGCTGAAGGCTTTATAGTAGAAGTTCAGACCCAGCTGTTCATACAAATGGTTATGAAATCGCAGGCCGAAATTCCCGGGACGCGCCGACAGTGACATGCACAGTTGGGTATCCTTGTTGGGGTGCATCTGCATGGGTAACTCCTTGAAGTAAGCAAATCGGTACAGACCTTACACAACCTTTACCTATCGGCCGTGCTGTTTTTCAGAAATACGTTGTCTTAAAAGTATCCCCGCGACATTACTTGAGCTAATTGATTGCAGGCCACAAGCGCAGGGGCTAACCGAGGAATGACCATGATTCGTAAAATCCCCAAGATCGCCTTGCTTATCGGTGCACTCGCTATGGCAGGCCAAGCCTCCGCCCACGGTGGTGGATGGGGTGGTCCGGCCGTCTTGGGTGCGTTAGTCGGCGCCGCTGTCGTGGGCTCCGTGGTTGCCAGCCAACCCCGTGAGGTCTACGTGCAGCAGCAGCCAGTGTATGTGCAACCGCAACCGGTTTACGCCGCACCACCGCCGGTGTACTACGCACCGCCACCGCCGGTGTATGTGCAACAACAGGTCTATTACCGCCCGGCGCCGGTGTATTACGGCCCACCGCGTGGCTATTACGGCCCTCCCCACGGCTACTATGGCCGCGGCTGGTAAGTTTGAATCGATCTGCCTGAACAGGCCTCGCCCACCCGCGGGGCCTTTTTTTGCATGGTGGTTTATTGCAAATCGTCCGGTTTGATCGCACCAAGGTCGCTATGAGGACAATGGCCGCGCCTCAATCCCACATCATTGAAGCCGAAAGTCTACTTGCCCGACCGGGTCTCGCGCTGTCATGTTTGTGTCACGACTCACTTTCACTATCCCACCTCTGAACCCGATAACAACAAGGACGGCTGGCCATGCCCACGCAAAACCCACACCACGTTGCCGGACTCTGTACGTCCAGCAAGGTCTACAGCGCACTGACCGAACTCAAGCACCTGGAAGGCCACCGCAACGCAAAATTCCTCGCACTGCTGGCCGAAAGCCTGGTGCGCAAAGGCCTGCTCAATGAGCAGGAAGTGGTGAACATGCTCGACCAAGTGGTGGAGTGACGCCTGGCGTTGATGTCGACTATCAAGCCGGGTGATTTTTCCTCGACGCTGGCACCCCGTAAGGTGACCCCCATAGCGATTGGAGGTACTTATGCCCACTGTTCAGATCATGTCCGTCATCGGCAGCGCCGTTCCTGCCCCCCTGCGCAAGCTGGGTGTACTCGCCTGCTGGTACCTGATGCACGATGGCGAGCCCGTCAGCGGCCCGCTCACTTCGTTATCGGCTGCCGAGCAACAAGCGGCAACCTTCAGGCTCCGCGCCTGAGGCCTAGGGCAACGGCAACTTGACCCGTGGCTTGCTTTCGACAAATAGCGCCCAGCTGGACATGAACAACGCCGCCACCAGCGGCCCGATCACAAAGCCGTTCAGGCCGAACACCGACAGGCCGCCCAGGGTCGAGATCAGAATCAGGTAGTCCGGCATCTTGGTGTCCTTGCCCACCAGAATCGGGCGCAGCACGTTATCCACCAGGCCGATGACGAATACGCCGAACAGGCCCAGCACCACGCCTTGCCAGATCGCCCCGCTCAACAGGAAGTATGCCGCCACCGGCCCCCACACGATCCCTGCGCCCACCGCCGGCAGCAGCGAGAGAAACGCCATCAACACCGCCCAGAGCAACGCGCTGGGAATGTCCAGAAACCAGAAGATCAAACCGCCCAACGCCCCTTGGGTCACGGCAACCAGCACGTTGCCCTTGACCGTGGCGCGCACCACGCGGTTGAACTTGAGTTGCAGACGGCGCTTTTGCGGCTCGGCCAGCGGCACCGCTGTGCGGACTTTACGCACCAGCTCCGGGCCGTCACGCAGCAGGAAAAACAGCAGATACAGCATGATGAAAAAGCTCACCAGGAAATCGAACGTACCCTGGCCAAAGCTGAACGCCTGGCTGGCAAAGAACTGGCTGCCCTGCATCGCGCTCTTGACGATTTTCTCGCGCAGGCCTTCCAGGTTGCCCATGCCGAAGCGGTCCAGAAGGTGCTGAAAGTAAGGTGGCAGGAAGTTCTTGAACTGTTCGATATACCCGGCCACGTCCAGCTTGCCGCTTTCGACATTTTTGTACAGCGTGGCCCCCTCCTGCACCAGCAAGGCGCTGGTGATGATCACCGGCAGAATCGCAATCACCAGGCACACCATCAGGGTGGCCAGGGAAGTCAGGTTGCGGTTCCAGCCGACTTTCACCTGCAGACGCCGCTGCATCGGGGCAAAGATGATACCCAGGATGACTGCCCAGAACACCGCGCCGTAAAACGGCAGCAATATCCAGATAAAGGCGACGGTCACCAGGGCCAGCAGTAACAGCAGCGTTTTGAATTGCAGGTTGGTTTGATTCATGTCCGATCCATGTCAAAAAAGCCGGACGCGCGTTTGCGTCCAAATGCTTAGTCCGTCGCAATCGCTGGGAGTGCCCTCTTTGTTGCAGCAAGCGTAGACCTGGATCAATAAGTCCCTGTACGCCTTCGGCTACGCTCGCGACCTTTTGGGTCCCACTCCCCATGTCTCTCGTCCTTGCCCCCGAACTGCTCGCCCCCGCTGGCACCCTGAAAAACATGCGCTACGCCTTCGCCTATGGCGCCGATGCGGTATACGCCGGCCAGCCGCGCTACAGCCTGCGCGTGCGCAACAACGAATTCGACCACGCCAACCTGGCCCTGGGTATCGAGGAAGCCCATGCGCTGGGCAAGCGGTTCTACGTGGTGGTCAACATCGCGCCGCACAACGCCAAGCTGAAAACCTTCCTCAAGGACTTGGCCCCGGTGATCGCCATGGGCCCGGATGCGCTGATCATGTCCGACCCGGGGCTGATCATGCTGGTGCGTCGCCACTTCCCGATGATGCCCATCCACTTGTCGGTGCAGGCCAATACCGTGAACTGGGCCAGTGTGGAATTCTGGCAACAGCAAGGGATCTGCCGGGTGATTCTGTCGCGGGAATTGTCCCTGGAAGAGATCGGCGAAATCCGTGAGCAGGTGCCGGCCATGGAGCTGGAAGTGTTTGTCCACGGCGCCTTGTGCATGGCCTATTCCGGGCGCTGCCTGCTCTCGGGCTATATGAACAAGCGCGACGCCAACCAAGGCACCTGCACCAACGCCTGTCGCTGGAAATACCAGGCCACGCCGGCAGTGGAAAACGCCACCGGCGATATCGTCCAGCAATACCGGCCGCAACCCACACTGGGCATTGGTGCACCGACCGATCAGGTGTTCCTGTTGCAGGAAGCCAACCGCCCGGATGAACAGATGCCCGCCTTCGAAGACGAGCACGGCACCTACATCATGAACGCCAAGGACCTGCGCGCAGTGCAGCATGTGGAGCGCCTGACGCGTATGGGTGTGCATTCGTTGAAGATCGAAGGCCGTACCAAGTCCCACTTCTACTGCGCGCGTACCACCCAGGTGTATCGCCAGGCCATCGATGATGCGGTGGCGGGTCGCGAGTTTGACCGCAGCCTGATGACCAACCTGGAGTCACTCGCGCAACGCGGCTACACCGAAGGTTTCCTGCGCCGCCATGTACACGACGAATACCAGAACTACCAGAACGGCAGTTCGGTGTCGGAGCGTCAGCAGTTCGTCGGGGAATTGACCGGCGAGCGCCGGGGCGAGCTGGCCGAGGTCAAGGTGAAAAACCGTTTTGCGCTGGGCAATCACCTGGAATTGATGACCCCCGCCGGCAATTTTCACTTCGACCTGGCCACACTGCACAACGCCAAGGGCGAAGCCATCGAGGTGGCGCCGGGGGATGGGCACACGGTGTATGTGCCCTTGCCGGCGGAGATGGATCTGCGCTTCGGCCTCTTGATGCGCGACGTCTTGTAGCCCGGTTCAGATCCTGAACTGGCCCACCAGTTGCCCCAAGCGCTGGCCGAGATCCGCCAGGCTGCGCGACGTCTGGGCCCCCAACTGGGTTTCATCGGCCACGCTGTCTACCGCCACGGCAATCTGATGCACGCTGCGGTTGATCTCTTCGGCCACGGCGGTCTGCTCTTCGGCGGCGCTGGCAATTTGCGCGTTCATCGAGTTGATGGTGCCGATCAACTGCGCGATGGTGTCCAACGACGCCCCGGCTTCGTTGGCCTGGACCGAGGTGCCGTCGCCGGCGTCGCTGGAACGGCGCATGGCCTCCACAGCGGCTACGGTGCCTTTTTGCAGGCGGTCGATCATGCCCTGGATTTCCTGGGTGCTGGTCTGGGTGCGGCTGGCCA
>NZ_JAKNRV010000034.1:0-25278 GCF_023072625.1 Pseudomonas emilianonis | reverse complement strand
GACGAGGCATCCAGCGCGCCCACGCCGTTGCGCAGGACGCGAATGCGGTCGCCATCCTGGCCGCGAATGATCGGTCGGCTGGCGCCCGGGCCGAAGTAGGACGACGACACGCCCGGCTGCTTGTTCAGGGTTTCGCCGAGGCTGCCCTTTTGTTGCAGGGTCAGGTCATCGCCTTCCAGCACGGTGGTCGGTGAAGCCAGTTGCTCGCTGCCCAACGGGTTGGCGGTGATTACTTGGGGTGGCAGTTCCAGCGCGTGGGCTTCGGAGCAGATCAGCAGGGCGGCGGCGAGGGGGGACAAGCGCCAGGCAGAGGAGAGGGACATCGGACATTCCTTGGCAAAACGACAAAAAAGAGAAGGCGGCAGACGTTATCGAACGGCTTGTTTTTGATTGTTGTCGTTATAATATAACATCTCTTTTTGCCCTGAAAAGAGCAACTTTTCCCCAGGGGCTATATTCAATGCGGTGCTTCCACCTGTTCGCCCCGTCGGCTAAGGTGCGCGGCTGTATTTCCTCTTTTTGCGATAGGCCTGGCATGACCGCGACAAGCAACGACCCGCTTCACGGCGTGACTCTGCAACACGTCCTCACCACCCTGGTGGAACACTACGAATGGAGTGGTTTGGCCGAGCGCATCGATGTCCGCTGCTTCAAGAGCGACCCGAGCATCAAGTCGAGCCTGACGTTCCTGCGCAAAACCCCGTGGGCGCGGGAGAAAGTCGAAGGGCTGTACGTGAAACTGATGCGCACCAAACGCCCGCTGGACTGAACTCATGAAGCGCTGTGTAGCGGTGGCCGCCCTGGCCGGTTGGGTGGGGTTGGCGGTTCAGCAATACCTGATTTTCTATTCGCGCTGGTCGACGGGCGCCAGTCTGTTGGGCGGGCTGGTCAACTTCTTCAGCTTCTTCACGGTGCTGACCAACACCCTGGTGGTGGTGGTGCTGAGCTACGCCGTGGTTCATCGTGATTCAGCGGCGAAGCGGTTTTTCCTGGCGCCCAGCGTCAGCAGCGCGATTGCCGTCAGCATTGTGCTGGTGAGCCTGGCCTATAACCTGTTGCTGCGGCATTTGTGGCAGCCCGAAGGGTTCCAGTTCATCGCCGACGAATTGCTGCACGACGTGATGCCGCTGCTGTTTGTCGTCTACTGGTGGCGCTACGTGCCCAAGGGCGCCTTGCGGTTCAAGCACATTGGCCTGTGGGTGCTGTACCCGCTGGTGTACTTCGCCTATGTGCTGCTGCGCGGGGATTTGCTCGGGCAGTACCAGTACCCGTTCATCGACGTCGGTACCCTTGGTTATCCACAGGTGTTTGTGAATGCCGGGGGGATTTTGACCGGGTTTGTGCTGATCGCGCTGGCGGTGGTGGGCTTGGACAAGTTGCTCAAGCGGGCATAGTAAAAAAGCGCGGGCTTGCCCGCGATGACCATGCGTATCTGCACAATTTTATTGGTCGTTCGACGGACCTGTGGCGAGGGAGCTTGCTCCCGTGGCGGCCTGTGAGCCGACCCTTTGCTCGGGTTGGAATGAGTACATATCCATTATTCAGCTAACGGCCGCTATGGGTTCCGCCCTTACGGCGGCTCACTTTTGAAAAGCGCAAAAGTAAGCACGAAATCGATATCTAACTCGCCGAGGGACAGACGGCTTCCTCTCCTCGCTCATGACTTAATTAGTTAGTGGGTCTGACCCAGTAGATGCTGCTATTTTTCTGCGCCTGTAATCCTGTTCTTACATACCTCTTCGTAGTTAATAGATTCTCATTAACTTGCATGTAGTCTGTTTCTTACGGCTGTTTTTAAAGTTTTGGCAAATTGCCATAATTTTCCTATGTGTCTGGGTGTAACAAAGCTACGCAAATTTGCGAAGCGGACGGCTTACTTCTTCATGGCGGCAGGGGAAACTTGCCCGGCTTCGAACGTGATCCTGATTTGCAATACAAATAGTTGGAAAAGCCGTTTTGCGCACAACCGCGTGATCCAAACTTTTGCCGAGATGGAATCAGGAACTACACCCTGTTCGTTGCTTGCTTAATAAGTCCTGCTGCACTGCTGCGGCAGGCTTTCTTAATGAAGTTTATTAATGTGTGAGTATTGGCAAATGAAAAGCAAAATGAAAACTGCACTGTTGGCTGTTGGGCTGTTGATGGGTTCGGCGTCCGTTGTAAATGCGGCGGATGGAACGGTTACGTTTATCGGGTCGGTCCACTCGGGTGCTTGCTCTATTAAGCCTGACTCCGTCGATCAGACCGTTAACTTGGGGGCGATTGCAAAGCATCAGTTGCAAAGCGGAGGCAAGTCTGAAGCCCGGCGTGTACTTATCGAACTTGAAGGCTGCGATTTGACGGGCCTCACAGATAAAACCGTGACGACCACTTTCACCGCGGCGCCCTCAAGCGCTGTGCCTGGCGCGATCGGCACCGTCGGCGGCGCGGGTGGCGTCGGCATCATGATGACGCATGGCAGCAAACTCGTTGAGTTGGGTGTCCCTACCACCCCGCAGGCCATTGTCGCCGGTGATAACACCCTGGAGTTCGGTGCCTATGTACAAGGCGCCGCTACGGACCCGATCGTCCCGGGTAGTTTCAGCGCGGTAACCAATTTCACCTTGGCTTATCAGTAAGTTCTTCCCCCGCCACTTAGGGTGGCGGGGACGCTGGCGGGAGACAACGGTGAAAACATTCATACGCCTTGCTATCACGTCGTCATTGACGATGTTCATCAACCCTTGCGTTTTCGCGCAGACGCCTGCGCAAGGCGATGGGGTCGTCACGCTGGGAGGAGAGGTCATTGACTCAGCTTGCGGGCTGGAATTGGCCAGTGCCGATCAATCCATCGAGATGGCTCCCGAACCAATAGGTCGACTCTTGCGCAATACGCAGGGAGAACCACACCCCTTCCAGTTGCGTCTGGTCAATTGCTCATTGAGTCGCCCTGACCCGTTGCGCCCAGGCGTAAGTCTGCCTGATTGGCAGCATCTGCAAGTGACGTTTGACGGTCCTCGCGATAGAGAAGGTCGCTCCTTTGCTGCCTTCGGCAATTCAGAGGGGGTTGCCCTTCATATTTGGGATGCCGCGGGTCAAGAGAGTGTTCCGGGTGAGCCGATGGCGCTGCTGCCGTTGGCTGAAGGTGACATGACTCTTCACTACACGCTTCGCCTGGTTGGCAACGGACTGCCGCTGGTGCCTGGAGCTCACCTTGCCGCAGTGCGGTTCAAGTTGGAATACTTTTGAACAGTGATGGGTTGCTTTCATGTTGAATGCGTCGAAGATCAAAAAATCGCTCCGCCCAAGCCTGTTTGGCGGGTTGATGGCAGTGGTGGGAACTGCATTGGGTGCAGGGGATATCGAGTTTAATACGGATGTTCTTGATCTCGTTGATCGCACCAATATTGACTTGTCCCAGTTTGCACGCAGTGGGTTCATTCTGCCTGGCACCTACTCGATGCTGGTACAGATAAATAGCCAGCCTATTTCTGAGCAATCGGTGGCGTTTTATCCCCCCGATAATGATCCCAAAGGTAGTCAGGCCTGTGTGTCACGAGGTCTTGTGGACCAACTGGGCCTGAAGGCGTCCGGCGCTGCCAAGCTCACCTGGTGGAAGGGCGGGGAGTGCCTGGATATACAAGGTTTACCGGGTATGGAGGTCAGTGGCGATTTGGCCTCTTCCACGCTGAATATCAACCTCCCCCAAGCCTACCTTGAATACAGTGCCATCAACTGGGACCCGCCCTCCCGCTGGGACGAGGGGGTGCCGGGGTTGCTGATTGACTACAACGTGACGGCGCTCTCCAGCCACCAAAAGAATGACAGTGTCCGCAATAACTTCAGTGGTAACGGAACCGTCGGGGCCAATGCCGGGGCGTGGCGCTTGCGGGCGGACTGGCAGGGGCGTGTCGACAGGGATCGTGAAGAGGCGTCCAGGCATCCGAAGCTGGAATGGAGTCGTTACTACGCCTATCGCGCAATTCCTGCGCTGAAAGCGCGCCTGGTACTGGGTGAGGACTACCTGTATTCGGACCTGTTTGACAGCTTCCGCTTTACCGGCGCCGCACTCAATTCGGATGAAAGCCAACTGCCACCCAACTTGCGTGGTTACGCACCTGAAATCGTCGGTGTCGCCAAAACCAATGCAAGGGTCATCATCAGCCAGCAGGGGCGTGTGCTGTATGAAACGCTGGTCGCGGCAGGACCTTTTCGTATTCAGGACCTTCATGACGCCGTGAGCGGCAGGCTCGATGTACGCGTCGAAGAGCAGGATGGTTCGGTCCACACGTTCCAGATCGATACGGCAGGCGTTCCCTACCTGACGCGGCCGGGACAAGTTCGTTACAAACTGGCGACTGGGCGACCGTCCAATCTTCAGTACGGCGGTGATGGCGACTTTTTTGGTAGTGGCGAGTTCTCGTGGGGCATCAGTAACGGCTGGTCGCTGTATGGCGGCGGTATAACGGATAACAACTACCGAGCGATGTCGGTTGGGGCCGGTCGTGACTTGTTGGCGTTCGGCGCCGTGTCGCTGGATGCTACTCAGTCGCACGCCAGCGTGTGGAATGAGACGCTCTCGGGGAAATCATACCGCCTTCAATATTCCAAGAAGTTTGAACAATACGACAGCCAAGTCACCTTTGCCGGTTATCGCTTTTCCGAGAAGAACTATTTGAGCATGAGTGAATACCTCGATGCTCGACATTACGGAAGGAACGGCGAACTCGCCGGGCTCGACAGGGACAGTGAGTTCCACACAAGTTGGAGACCCATTGGTGGCAGCAAGGCACTTTATACGGCCACGGTGAATAAGCAGTTTCGGGATCTGGGTGCGACCGTTTACCTAAGTTACAACAAGCAGACTTATTGGGAACGCTCGGCCACTCAGCGTTGGAATGTGTCGGTGTCACGCTACTTTAATGTTGGAAGCGTCAAGAACATGAGCTTATCGCTGAATATGTACCGCACTCAGGAATATAACTATAAGGATAACGGCATGGCGCTGACGGTCAGCCTGCCGTTGGGGCGCAGCGGTACATTGTCGCTGGACGCCAATCGAGCGGCAGGCAATAACAGTTTTTCGACGCGCTACAGTGATCGCCTCGATGAGCGTAATAGCTACCAGCTCAGTGCCAGCGATAACGCTGCCAGTGGTTATCTGAGTCATGTGGGTGACCAGGCAGACATTGATCTCGCCGCCAGTAAACGCGAAGGCAATTACACCAGCCTCAGTGTGTCCGCTCGCGGCGGCGGCACGCTCACGCCTTACGGTGCAGCACTCCATCGTACTAACAGTACGGGCGGAACCCGCCTGATGGTCGATACCGCCGGTGTCCCCGATGTGCCTGTGCGGGGTTATGGCACACCGACCCGCAGCAACGCCTTCGGCAAAGCGGTCATTTCCGATATCGGCAGCTATCAGCGCACGGCGGCCAGTGTCGATCTGGAGAGTTTGCCGAGCAATGTCGAAGCCACTCAATCCGTCACGCAACTGACGCTTACCGAGGGGGCGATCGGTTATCGATTCCTCGACGTGATTTCCGGCGAAAAAGCCATGGCGGTTCTTCGCCTGCCGGACGGCAGTTCGCCGCCCTTCGGCGCGACGGTGAAGAACGTCAAACAGCAGGACACCGGGATTGTGAATGACGGCGGCAATGTCTACCTGAGTGGTATTCAGGCCGGCGAAGAGATGATCGTCAGTTGGGGAGGGGCCGAGCGATGCATCCTCACGCTCCCAGGCGTTTTGCCCGCGAATGGCTTGACCGATGCCCTGCAACTGGGCTGCCGGACGGTAGCCACTGATCAATCCTTGTCCGAGCCAGCGACGCTGACCGGCAAGCCTATCGATACGGAGAACACATCCTCATGATGCTCAATACGCGCCTCACACTCCACGCCTTCACGCTGCTGGCCCTGGGCTTGAGTCAGAGTGCCAACGCCGCTGTTGGCCTGGATCGTACCCGAGTGATTTTTGATGGCGGCAAAGATGCCACCAGCGTGAACATCACCAATAACAATACCCAGCTACCGTATTTGGCCCAGGGCTGGATCGAGGATGAAGAGGGCAAAAAAATCACCTCGCCCTTGATCGTGCTACCGCCGGTTCAACGCTTGGAGCCAGGGAAGCAAAGCCAGGTGAAAGTTCAGGCGTTGCCGGCGGCCAAATCGTTACCGCAGGATCGAGAGACGGTCTACTACTTCAACTTGAGGGAAATTCCGCCGCGCAGCGATAAGGCCAACACCCTGCAAATTGCACTGCAGACCCGGATTAAATTGTTCTACCGACCGCAAGCCATTACGCCAAGCCAGCAGGATCTATCCAACCCTTGGCAGGAAAAGCTCACCCTAACTCGCGAAGGCGAGCGGTATCGGGTGAATAACCCTACGCCTTACTACGTAACCCTGGTGGATGCGCGCAGCACCAAGGACGGTAAAACCGTGCCCGGCTTCGAACCCCTGATGGTCCCGCCCAAAGGTACGCTGACCTTGGGGCCAACGGCCACGGCACTCGGCACAACGCCGTATTTGGCCTACGTGAATGATTACGGCGGACGTCCGCTACTGGCCTTCACCTGCGGTGGCAACACTTGCAACGTCAACTTGCAAGTATCAACGCCTAATGAGTAGCGCCTGCTGCTGGAGAACATCATGAAGTCGCACAATGTGAAGGTCTTGGGCGGCCTGTTACTGGCCTTTGCGGGGGGCGCGCATGCCGAGGATGTCGAGGGCATGAATGGGCTGCTGAACATTTCCGGAACCATGCATGAAACCCCCTGCAGCCTGGAGATGGCATCACTCCATCAAACGATTGAGCTGGGCGCCGTGTCGACCAGCCAGTTGCAACGTCCCGGCGATCAGGCAAAACCCGTGGCATTTCAGCTGCGGTTTACCGATTGCCACCGCACGGCAGGCAGCATCCGCAGTGAACGTACCGGGAACCTGACATGGAGTGCCTTTCAACCTGTCCTGTCGGTGGCGTTTTCCGCGCCTGCCGATGCCGATGATCCGCGGCTGGTCAAAGTGCAAGGCGTCACCGGGATGGGCCTGCATTTGACCGATGCACTGGGGCGGGATGTGCAGTTGGGTTCAAGGGGCGAACCTTTGTTTTTGCCCCTGGGCGGCAATATCCAGACCTGGAATGTTCAACCCACACGCACCTCTGCGGCGTTGACCAGTGGCGCATTTCGGGCCGTGGTGGATTTCAGGCTCAATTATGAGTAGGGGCAGAACGATGGCAACCTCAACCGGTCTGCGGGCCATTCTTGTCAGTGGCGGCCTGCTGTGGGCTGTCGGCCAAGGCGTGCACGCTGAAACCAGCCTGACCATCCGCGCGGTCATCATTGCGCCGCCGCCGTGTGTGATTAACAGCGGCAGCACGCTCGATGTGCCTTTTGGCAATGACCTGCTGACGTCAAGGGTTGACGGGGTCAATTATCGTCGAGACGTGCCTTACACCGTCACGTGTGACTCCCCCTTCAGCAACGCGTTGACCCTGGAACTCAAGGGCTCGGGGGCTGCGTTTGATAATGGCGTACTCGTGACCCGCAAACCGGATCTTGGGGTAAAGCTGTTCGTGAATGGGGCTGATTGGCCGCTGAATACGGCAGTGAATTTTACTTATCCGAACTTTCCGGTGGTGCAGGCGGTGCCGGTCAAACGGGCAGGTAGCAAGCTGACGGGAGGCGCATTTGATGCGACCGCCACCCTTGTGGTCGATTACCAATGAAGAGGAACGATCAATGACATTTTGGCAGCCGCGAGCGTTGCTCGTCTGCTGGTCCATCGGCCTTTGCAGTGGTGCTTCGGCCAACGTGACCTTTAGCGGAACGCTGAATGAGCCTCCCCCTTGCACGATTGATGGCGGCAACACGATTGAAGTCGATTTTGGGGATGTCGGCGTAAAGCGCGTCGACGGTGTGAAATACCGCAAGGGGCTCGGTTACACCATCAGCTGTAGCCCCGCCACGCTCCCATGGGCACTGAAACTCAGCGTCAACGGCACCCCCACGACTTTTGACGGCTCAGCGGTGCAGACCAATGTGCCTGACCTGGGCATTCGGATTTTTCAGAATAACGTGCCGTTTCCACTCAATACGCCACTGGACATAAGCCTGTCGTCACCGCCGACATTGGAAGTGGTTCCGGTCAAATCGCTGGGTGCAGTTCTGACCCCGGCAAGGTTTACGGCGGTGGCCACGCTATTGGCCGAATACGAGTAGGAGTTGAGCCCATGCAACATGAAATGCTTCATAAAGGTTGGCCATGTGCCGGGCTGGCATTGCTGTTCATCTTCGGCCTAATGCCTGAGGGGCATGCGGCGGACAACCTGAGTTTCAAGGGCAACCTGGTTGAAGAGGCCTGCACGATCCGCCCTGGCGACGAGGCAATCACGCTGGAACTCTGGGACGTGACCAGCAAGCACCTCTACATCAACACGCGCTCACAGGGCAAGGGTTTCAAACTGCACCTGGAGGACTGCGACACCACGATTGGCAACACGGTCACCGTCACGTTCGGGGGTAGGGAAAACATGGCACTCCCCGGATTGCTCGCGCTCGATGGTGGAAGCGGTGCCTCAGGTATCGCGGTCGGCTTGGAGACGCCGAGCAATAAGCCATTGCCGCTGAATACCGTCAGCGATGAACAGGTGTTGAGTAACGGCAGCAATGTCATTGAACTCAAGGCCTATGTGCAGGGTGAGCCGGACGCGATCAGGGATCAAACCATCGGGCACGGTCTGTTCACGGTGACCTCGACGTTCACGCTGGACTATCCGTAACCGCCTCAGACAAACCTCAACGCTCCCCAGGGCGGCTTTAAAGCGCGGGCTGAATGTTCGCTGGGCAATGCTTGGGTAGAGCAGCAAGAGAGATCAACATGAAACAACTATATGGTGCGATGGCGCTGTTCGTCCTGATTGGTTTCAGTACGACCGTGAGCGCAGCGACATGCCGTGTGAATGGCGGACCGTGGGAACCGATATTCGGGGACCTACCCCTACAGGTTCCCGTTACCGTTACCTTGGCCGCAGATCGTACACGGATCATGTTGGAAGGCGCGCGGCTTGAATGTGGGTTTTCCAGAGGGGCGCAGAGCCCGTCTTCCCGGCAGGACTACTGGTCAACGGGTAGCGCGGCGGGGACCCCCTGGGTGCCGGGTATCAAATTCAGCCAAGAAGGCGCTGGTTTACGAATGAATGGAGCGTACCGAAATATTCCTATCCCGAATGGAATACGGGTCGCCACGCTGCCTGACGACGAGAGAGGTTACCCGATCGATGTCACGCCCTATATTCTGGTGCGCAACAACCCGTCTAATCCGATCGATATTCGAATAGGCGATACGCTCGGGATCCTGCGTCTCGCCGCCACGAACAACTACAACGCAAGTACGGCGCGGATCTCAGTTACCTACACCGCCGCCAACAACTTCACCATCTCCCCGTCAACCTGCACGATCAACAATAACAACCCAATCGAGATCAACTTCGGCAACGTACACCAGCGGGCAATCGGCGCCGATCCGCTGACAACGACCGTGCGCAGCGACCGCAGGCTTACCTACTCCTGTCCGGACGGCGGGATTACCACACCGATCACCATCTCTTACAAAGGCAATCCGTCGTCGTTTGATACACGCCTGCTCACAATGACCAACCCGGACGTAGGCACGGCCCTTATCCGTGCCGGGGCTGCGGTTCCAGTCAACGGTTCATTCCTGACCCGCATTACCAACAGCGTGGGGGGCGACGATGTGACGTTTTCTCTCGTTCGGCGAGCGGGGTCGCTACCTGCTGCTGGCGCCACCAGCGGCAGCGGGGTACTCGTGATGGGGGTGCCGTAACACCCGCGCCAGGCTCACGCTTCCTCACTGCCCTCGGCGCGCCAGTAACCGACGGCCTTGAGGAACGCTTCATCGACCTTGTGCGTGTCCAGCAGCACTCGGCGCACCTGGCGCGACAGTTTGGTTTCCATCGCCACAAAGGTGTACAGCGTACCGCTCGGCAGCGTCAGTGTGCGCACGGTGTCGAGCAGGTCAGCCTGGCCGCGTAGCACCCAGATCACGTCAACCTCGGCCGCGCTTTGCAGCGCCTGTTGCTCGGCGGCATCGGCGATTTCAATCACCGCCAGCACCTTGCGCCCGGCCGGCAGTTCTTCGAGGCGGCGGGCGATGGCGGGCAGGGCGGTTTCGTCGCCGATCAGCAGGTAACTGTCGAAGATATCCGGCACGATCATCGAGCCCCGTGGGCCGCCGATGTACAGGTGCTGGCCGACTTGAGCCTGCTCGGCCCAGGTAGAGGCAGGGCCATCGCCGTGCAGCACGAAGTCGATATCCAACTCGCCGAGGCTCAGGTCGAAACGCCGTGGCGTGTAGTCGCGCATGGCCGGTTGCGGGCCATCGCCCTTGATGCTGAACGTCGGGCTTTGCAGGGCGGCCAGCTCGGCGGCGTTCTGCGCGAACATCAGCTTGATGTGATCGTCACTGCCCAGGCTGACAAACCCCGCCAGCTCCCGGCCGCCGAGGGTGATGCGGCGCATGCGCGGGGTGATATCGACCACCCGCAGCACGTCGAGGCGACGGCGTTTGATCTCGTGGGTGACGCGATGGATGACGGGCGTATTCATTGGGTTTTCCCCTGGACAGGTTGAACGGCCGGGCCGTCGACGATGGCGCGGGCGGTGCTGTTGAGCAGTGCGGCGACGCGCGCGATTTCTTCCGCGCTCCAGCGCCCGTGGTGCATTTGCAGGGCATGGCGCAGGTTATGCACCGCCTCGTGGATTTCCGGCGGGCGATCATGGCCACGCAGCGAGCGTTTGCTGACGTCGATGCGCATGCGCACGCCTTCCAGTGCAATCGCCTGCTCATCTAAAGAAAGACGACCGGCGTCGGTGATGGTGTAGCGTTTTTTTCCACCTTCGGCGTCGCCGCTGATCAATTCGCTTTCTTCAAGAAAGGTCAGGGTGGGGTAGATCACGCCGGGGCTGGGGCTGTAGGCGCCGTCGAACAGGCCTTCGATCTGGCGGATCAGGTCGTAGCCGTGGCACGGCTGTTCGGCGATCAGCGCCAGCAACAGCAACTTCAGGTCGCCGGGGGCAAATACGCGTGGGCCGCGACCGCCGCGTTCGCGGCCGGGGCGTTTTTCGAAGCCGTCGCGGCCCTCGCCGTGGGGATGATGCTCGCTCATTTTGGGTCTCTCCGTTTTGGTTAAGATATAACTTAAGATATATCTTAAGGCTGTTCAAGATCAGTCGACCAGCGGTCGCAGCCCGGGCCTACTTAACTACCACCGGCCTGCGCCGGGCGCCCACCATGCTGATGGCTCTTCCCATGCGCATGGAGCCAGTGCGATGAGCACATTGATTTCTTCCCCGTATTCGCCGACATCTCTGGAAATACGGGGCTATCTGCATCAGATCGGTCACCAGTTACTTGAAGCCGATACACCGTTACTGTCCAAACGGCCGCTCCCCGTCGAGTTGCAGCAGCTTGAAAAACTCAACCAGACGCTCAAGGCGCACACGCACGCTCATTTCGATAGCAGTCGTGCGCTGTATGCCGGTGTGGCACAGGCCGACCTGCAGAGTGAAGAGGGCAAACAACTGCTGGCGACGCTCAAACGCGACCTCTCGCCGCAGCTGCAGAAACTCGACGAAGTCAGTGTGCTGGGCAGCAAAAGCCTGCGCACCTTCATGGCCAATGACGCCGGCCTGGTCGCGTTGGAACTGGAAGCCAAGCTCAACGTTCAGGGCTATCTGCTGCAGCGTGAGGAGGCGCGATTGGTGCAGAACCTGGGTTTGGGGCCGACCTTTCGACCGGGTATCTATGCGCTGACCTTCAGCTATCAAGCGCAGACGATCGAATTCGCCGGGGCCTTTGTGCTGACCGAAAAGAACACGCCCGTGGTCACCCAACTGACCCCGGCCGACGCTGTCGGCTACGTCGTGTTGTTTACCCCGGCCCGTGGCTTCGAGTCGTTCAGCTCGCTGGCCGATATGAACACCCGGCTGCGCGACGCCATGGCGGTCGGCACTTGGCGCAAGGAGTTCATCAGCCTGCTGCCCCAGCAATACCAGGCGCTTTCAGCCATGGGCATTTGGCCCCTGGCGCTGGCGCCCATCGATGGCGAACCGCTGTGCGAACACGCCTACGACGCCAGGCTGGCCAAGCGTGCGCGGGATATCGACTGGGCCTTGAGCCTGGACCACAACCCCGGCCACAGCGCCCAACAATTGCTTACGGACCTGGACGACGCCATCCGCGCGGCCTTGCCCGATCTCGGCCTGCGCCTGGAATTGCGCGCCCAACGCCTGCTGGACCGCTGCCTTGAATACAGCGCCCCGGCCTGGTATCGCAACGCGCCCAGCCCCCAACGCGAAGCCCTGGCACGCCACCTCCGCGAGTACGACGAGGCTCGGCAAAGCCTGCTGAACCTGTTCGGCCATGCCGCCTCGCCGTCGACCCTGGCGCGTTACCAGTTGCTCGAACAACTGGCCAGCGACCTGGAAATCACCGACCTGGACCCCGACCGCTTGCAAGTGCGCACGCGCCGCAGTGTGGCCAGGGTCGGGACCTACGAGCAAAAACACAGCCTGACCGAGCTGGCGCTGCGGGGCCTGCACACAGGTGACGAACTGGCCGGGTCGGCGTTTTTGCTCAATACCACCCTCACGTATGCCGACGCGCCGCTGGCCGAGGACTATCAGGAACTGACCCCCGTCTACCTGGTCGGCCTGCTCAACACCCTCAAGCCGCGCGTGGAGTTTGAGACCGTGCGGCGCGAGTACTACGCCAAATCCGAGATCCACACCGCCCTCGAACAGATGCTCGACCGCCGCATCAATGCCCTGGCCTACACGGCCAAGCTGCAAAACCACATCACCGAGGCGGACTTTCAACGGTTTACCCGTCTGCGTCAGGGCGCCAGTGCGCAACTCGGCGCGAGCACCGTTGCGCTCAATGGCTGCGTGCTCAAGGACCTCTGGCTGCTGCGCGAGACTGACGCACAGGGTCGCCTTCAACGCTTGCTGCTGTGTACCCCCGAAGCGCCCCAGGCCCAGCAGTTTCATGGGTTCGACACGGAAATCCTCTGCCAGGCGCATATCCTCGCCTGGTGCGCAGACGCCGCCATGCGCGCTTATCTGTTGGCGCAAGTCGCCCTCACATCCCGTGCGGGCCTGCAAACCTTTATGGCCGGGCAGGGCTTCATCCCGGCGCAACAGGAATATCGCCACGTCACCTTCAGCGAGGCGAGCAGCCACGCCGATTGCCTCAAAGCCTTGCGTGCCCGCTTGCTGGACATTCAGACCGACGATTACCACTGGGGCACCCCGACCTGGTACCGCGCGGCCACCGAGGCGCAACGTCGCCAATTGACCCAACTGGCGGAAAATGCCGAAGGCGCCGCGCGCACCTATGCGCAGCACCCGTTATCCGAAGCGCGCTTTGTCACCTTCGAACGCTTCGTGTATGCCCAGGCCAAAACACAGCTCAACGCTCTGCTCGGCCGCCAGCGGCAAAACGACGTCGACCCCGATACCGTGTGGGTGCATTACCCCAAAGACTTCCCCGCCTTAACGCGCCCCGCGTCCGTCACCTATACCCGGCTGTATCGCGAGGGTTTTGAAGACGCCGTGGGCTTCCTCGACGCCAAGTTCGAAACCGTCGCCACCTTCATGGGCCCGGCCGGGGTCAATCTGAGCAAGCTCACGCCGAGCAACGTCGCGCTCTCGGTACGCGGAGTGTGGATCGGCCAGCGCTACGCCGATGAAGTCAAAGCCAAGCTGCAAAACCCCGGCAGCCAAGGCTACACGCTGCGCCGCGATGCAACGCTGACCATCAGCCAGCTACAACTGCACAGCGCTGCGCTGGAGTCGCGCCTCAAAGGCCATATCGCCCAGGCCGATCTTGATTGGCTGGAGCGCGCCATTCACAGCCTGGATGACACGTCGGCCCAGACGCGCAACACCTACCGCGTGCATCGCCTGATGATCGACGGCGACTGGGTGATCGACACCCTGCTGTTCAGCCACGGTGTGAACCCGGTGCTGCTCTACACGCCGCAGGCGCCGGATGGCGTGTTCTTCCGTGAAGCCCGGGTGTTCAACTACCTGCTGAAAAAAGTCGACGGCATGCTCGATTACTTCAGCGTGCGCGTCGGTGTGCAGTCCCAGGTTCGGCTGCGAGGTTTTCTGCAAACCGCCAAGGCCGGCCTGCCCGCAGACCTCAACAGCACCGACCTGAGCCCGGCGCGCTACGACTCGACCGAACGCGTTGCGCCCTTGCTCGACCTGCGCCACCTGCTGCACGACATGAAGCTGCAGCGCAAGATCGACGACGTGGCCGCCACCACGCTCAATCGCACCAACATGATCATGGGCCTGATCTGGAGTTGCCTGGAACCGCTGATCGCGATTGCGACCGCGCCGTTTCCGGTGTTGAGCCTGAGCCTGGGCCTGTTGCTGGCGCTCAAGGACGGCATGCTCGCCCTGCATGCCTATAACCAGGGCGACACGCATGCCGCGCTGCAACACTTTATCGGCTACCTGAGCAACAGCCTCGGCGCGGTGTTCAGCGATCTGCGCCCGGCGCTCAAGTCCATCGGCCCGTTGGCGCGGCCCATGCGCCACCTCATGCGCCCGGCGGTGCAGCACCAGTCCATGGCGCTGATCAAACAACTGGAGCCACCGAGCCCCGCACCTGCCGGCATGCAGGCGGTGATGTTCGAAGGTCGGTCGTTGTGGGCTGCGAAACCCCCCGATGCGCTAGGCCGCTATCTGTTGTTTCACCAGGACCCGGTGAACGGAAAACTGCTCTCCACCGCACGCCTGGTCAACCAGAACGCCGAGGGGCACTGGGTGCGCTCGGGCCTCACCGGCGGGGCGCCGACACCACCCGCGCCGACACCCCACGCGTTGCAGCGCTATGAAGTGCCGACGGATCGGGCCAAGGACTATGAAACCGTGCTGACACTGGAGTTTGGAACCCTCTCCAGTGTGGATGAGTTTTTCGGTGATGGAACCCGCAATGCCCTGCTGATCTATGAAATGGGCCCGCTAGAAGCCCCGTACTTGAAGGCATACCGGCAGTTGCGCAGCGATGCCGACACGTTCTTCACACAGCTGCAACCCATCGTCCCCAGGGCCGATGTACTGGCTTTTGAAACGAACGCGACCCATCGGCACATCCTTGAAAGCGCCTTCAAGGAAAACCAAGGCTTGGTCGTGGGCGCCGTGCCGGGCTCGCTCGCTGGCAAACAGTTGCTGATCGACAACATGCACACCCTCTACGCGCTTGGCGTGCGGCGCCTGTACATCGAATACCTGCCAGCGGACCTGTTCGGAGTCAAACTCAGCAAGTTCAACGTCGGGGGCAGCTACAGGCACATCAGCGCTTATCTGAAAAAAGTCGAGAAAGCCCTGGGGATCGCCAAAGACTCGCCGCATTCCTATCGGGCCTTGATGCTTGCGGCGCGTCGCGAAAAAATCGCCGTCTGTGCGCTGGATGCGTCTACCGGCTACGAGTTGGACAGAGCCTTCTACCTGAGAAACGGCGCGCTGGTCAGTCCCCGGCCGAATGCCCAGCGAAACTTCTACTCCCATAAACTCATCGACGCCGACATCGCCGAAAACCCCACAGACGGCTGGGTCGCCCTGGCTGACAGCCGCCGCACCAACACCCACACACAAACCCCGGGCCTGGCCGACCTGCAAAAGACCCTGAGTGTGCGGGTCGAAGACGTCGCCGCCGACCAGCCGGTGGGTGTCTGGAACGACACCGCCGGTGCGATCGCCGACGACCCGCTGGCCAAAGCCGACTTCAAGCTGACCCTGCAAACCCCGTACACCGCGCCCCCGGCGTTCATCACCGCAACCCGCGACGCAAGCGCCTACAGCGACTTCGACATAGACGCGCGGTTCACCCACGAGCTGCATGAAATGGGCAAAGGCGCCCACCCGTTCGACACCCGTTACGGATCGCTCGACCACAAAATAGCCGCCGCCGAAAGCGCCTTCAGGAAAACCCGCGAACGCCTGGATAAGCGCGCCGAGGAGTTTTTCAAAACCGCTGAACTCCCCGCCCGGCCGACCTTGCCGGACTTGCCGGCGCACGCCACGCAAGCCGACTTTATCCAGGAGAGCTACAAACACGCCCCAGGGCTGATTATCTGTGAGAGCCACGCCGAGCAATCGAGCAAGGCGTTGCTGATCGATCAGATGAGCACGCTCAAGGCACACGGGGTCAAAACCCTCTATATGGAGCACCTGTTCACCGACCTGCACCAGGCAGACCTGGATACGTTCCATCGCACAGGGGTCGTGTCAAAATCGCTCAAAGACCGCCTGTGGACCCTGGACCGTGGGCACATGCCCGAGTACCGCGGGCCGAACACTTACACCAGCGTGGTGGACGTGGCGGGCAAACACGGGATGCGCATACGCGCATTGGATTGCGTATCCAGCTACCACACCAAGGGCATGGCCGCCGCCGATACGTCGCGCCTTTCGATGTTCAATTTTTTTGCCAGCGAGGTCATCCGCAAGGACCAGGCGGCCCAAGGCGCGCATAAGTGGGTGGCGCATATGGGGAGTGCTCATGTGCACCCTGTCGCGGGCATTGCGGGCGTCGCTCAAACTCAAGGAGCCATCAGCCTGCGGACCTTCGATGTCCCCGTGGGCACAGCCACCGAGTTGCGTTCAGGACTGCAATGGACCGTTGCCTATGGATCGTCTTTGTACCCCAACCGGCTCACGGCGATCCGTAGCGACTTCACCTTGAGTGTCGCCGCCCCAGGCGCACGACCCCTTCGCGCTTATGTTCCGGTCGATCGTTCACGGCTGACACACCCCGGACAGTTCATGGTCGAGCAGCGTTCACCCCACGAAGTGAACCTGGTGCATCACTCGCGCACTGGCGAGATTCTCACCACACCGGTGCAGATTGACGATCAAGGCCGCTTCTTCATCGAGCGCTGGGCCGAACTGAAGGACGAGCGGTTTAGCGCGTTCGAACGACTGCTCTCGGCGCTTGAACAGGTGATCAAGCTCAAGCATGTTGAGTAAGCCTGGTCATTGCCCCTGCCGTGGCGGGCAGGGGGCTCGCTACTTCAAATGGGCCCCAGTCCAGCCTGGCTATCGGTCTTCACGGGTGTGCCACAGGCGCAGCAGGTAGATAGTCGAATCCACTATCTCGTAACGCATCTCGTAATGGCCGATCTGAATTCGACGCACATCCCTTGGCTCGAACTCTTCCAGGCGTTCACCAATGCGTGGGTTGGTCAGCAGTGTGATAGGGGCCGCCGTGAGTTGCTGCACTGTTCGTGCGGCGGCAGGCTTATTCACCGACGCCAGAAACTCGTACAGCCGGGTAATGTCGGAAAACGCCTTGCTTGTCCACTTCAACTCCATCAGCGCGGCACCGTCAACGGAGTGTCGGTGCTGAGGCTATCAGCCCAGGCCTGGACAGCTTGGTGGTCAATAACGCGGCCAGCGTCAACATCGGCCAAGGCCTCACGGGTCAGGCGACTACGCTCTTCTTCCTGCTCTATCCAAGCGGACAGAGCCTGCTTGACGATCCAGTTTTTGGAACGCTCCAGACGCTCTGCCATCAAATCGATCTTTTGGGCCAGTTGCTCAGGGACGTGAGCCGTGACAGATCGGGTTTTCGCGGTGATTGCCATGCTGAGGGGGACTCCTGATTGAATTTGATATCGCCGCAGCCTGCCACTGACAGTTTGGCGGATGTAGCCACCCACTCACGGGTGTCCACATCGGTCGATCCTTGGTGATTAATTCTACACTGATATTCGTCGGTTCGATTTAAAGTTAATCATAGTCAATAGCTATGCGTCGTCAAGCGTGCTGTCCGGTTGGGCTTAACAAGGGAGAGGCGCGAAACGTCCATCTCCTACGTCAATAACACCGTGGTCAACCGGTGCCGCACAGTTTGAACGTATAGAATAATGCTCGCACGTAGTTTCAATACTACAGTCGCGGCCTTATCGACTAAGTTGGTTTTTATATCTGTACTGCTTTTGTTGATATATCTGTATGTCATTCAAATCTTACAGTCGTTTTTTTGAAAGTCGTATTTATTGTATTTCTTCCTCCTGCGTAATGGCCTAGTGGCCTGCATGTTTCTCGGAGCGTGCCTGCATATCTTAAAGTTGATTTGATCGAATATGCCCTGGCGTTGGATGTTCACCAAAACACTGAACCTCAATGCCAGTGTGTTAGTTGGAAGTGAGTCCTGGCTTGCTTTTTAGTTAACCGCTTTCCTTTAAATGACTACAGGTATTCAAGCATGATCAAGAAGTTTGCTGTTCTGCTCCCTCTGGCTGTTGCCGTACTGGGCTCTTCGGTTGCGATGGCTGCCAACGATGCAAGCACCACTATCAACATCAAGGCCGACATCCCTACCAAGCAGTTCCACGCTCAACCCCTGGACCCCAACTTCGGTCGTGACGAAATCATGTCCTACAACACCGTGACCGGTGAGTTGAGCACGCTGTCTTCCATGTTCACCCTGAAGAACACCGGTGGCTCGATCGACGCTTACCTGCAGGACGGCCCGGCATCGCTCACCAACGGTACAGACGCTATCGCGCTGACCATCAGCCTGGGCGACGTAGTCCTGACCGGCGCGCCTCTGGAAGTGGCTGCCGACGCAGAGTCCAACCCGGGTCTCCAAAAGCTGATGACCATCAAGGCCGCCAAGCCTGCGGACACTCAGAACGGTCAATACACCACCACGGCCACCGTGATCTTCGACAACGTGCCGCGCACCACGTTTTAAGCGCCCGGCAATCGATAAGGGTTTGCCTTATTGATCACACCCACCGACCGCAGGCGGTGTTCGCCTGGGGTCGGTGCCCCGATGGTTTGCTGTTCGCCCTAGAGTATTAAGTTCATGTTCCCGATGAAACCCATCGCGGCGGCACTGGCCCTGCTTGCCTGTTCGGCTGCCTTGGCGGCGGCTGACAACAGTTACACGCCGCGCAGTTTGCTGGCTCAGGCGAAAGGTTTGCCGAGCGAATTCGAAGAGCATTTTTTTGATGTGCCGCTGGCCGTGCGCATAGAACGCGACGAAGTGTTCATGGGCGAGGCAATGGTGGTGCTTTCGCGCGATGACCGCCTCACGCTGCTGGACTTTACCGATACCAGCGACAGCCCGATCAAACCCGCTGAGCGCGATACCTGGAGCAGCTACTTGCAACAAGGCGTCGCCCTGGGCAGTTGCACGCAACACTGCCCGGAGAAGATGTTGGCGGTGCATTACAACCTGGAAAACTCGTTGGTCTCGATCCTCACGCAGAACGCCGAGCACGACACCGATCATCAGCGTTATTACCACCAACCCAAAGACGGCAGCACGGGCTTGATTGTCAGCAACCAGTTGAACCTCAACGGTGGGCAAGACCAGGCACTCGGCGGACGTTTCGGGGTTGAAGCCAGCAGCAGCCTGGGTAACTGGAGCCACGCGCTCAACCTGCAACTGGCACGCCTCGGCGGGCCGGACACCCAGCTGTATCACGCCTTGTATTCGCTGTATGCCCAGCGCGAATTCGAAGGCCAGTTCCTGCGCCTGGGCTATTTCACGCCGACCTCCGAAGGGCTCAATCGCCAGCCGCGCTCCTTTGGGGCGGCGCCGGATGTCGCTGTGGGTGTGATGGTCGGCAGTTCCGACAGCCTCGCCATCAGCAACCCCAAGCCCAGCGTGTACCCGATCTACGTCACCTCCAACCGCCAGGGCTCGGTGGAGATTTACCGCAACGGCCTGCTGATCAACACCCAGCCGGTGGCGGCCGGTTTGCAAAGCATCGACACGCGCGCGCTGCCCGGTGGCATTTATGAAGTGGAAGTGCGCCTGGTCGAAGACGGCCAGGTCACGGCCACCACCCAGGAGTTGGTGTACAAGCCCAATAACTGGCGCAACCACGACGAGCGCTGGCGCTACAACCTGTTCGCCGGCCGCGAAAGCACCCTGTTCAACAACTGGGAGCAGAGCGACAAAGGCGACATGACCGCCGGCGCCTCGGTCAATTACCTGCTGCACCCGCGCGTGATCCTCGGCCTGTCCGCTCGCCAGGTGCAGGACCGCATGCAATACGGCAGCTCCATCGACTGGACGCTGGCGACCCAGGCGAGCGTCTACGCCAACGTCTACCAGACCCAGGACCACGGCACCGGCATGGACGTGCAAGGCCTCTACAGTTATGGCGCCGGCAGCGTGATCGCCAGCCACAACCGCAGTTGGCTGGACACCCGCAACACCTACGACACCCTGCCCGACGGTACACGGCTGCGCTCCCGACAAACCTTTGTCGGCCAGACCAGCACCTCGTCGCTGTCGATCAATCATCGTCTGCTCAACCAACATTCGCTCAATGCCCGCCTGTCCCACAGCCAAGGCAATGTCGAGGGGGTTGGCCTGGACCTGGGCTGGAGCAAACACGATGTGTTGTTTGGCAGCGATGCCAACTGGCGCCTGTCGCTGTTCGACCGCCCCGCCAGCCGCAGCACCGGCGACCAGCGCAACCGTGGCGTCGACCTGACCCTCAACCTGGCCCTCGGCGGGCCGGGCGAACAGTGGTCGGGCAGCATCGGCTCGCGCACTTCCCGCGACGGCAAGCGCGACAACAATGGCTCGTTGACGTACCGCAAAAGCATGCCCGACCACGTTTTGCAGAACGTCTCGGCCACCGTGCTGACCGACACCTACGGCGTCGGCCTGTCCGGCATGACCAGCTTCCACGGTGACACGGCGGGTGGCGATGTTTTTGCCCAGCGCTCCTCCTACAACGGCAACCTCACCGGCGGCCTGAACCTGCACAGCACCTTCGCCGTCGGCGGCCAGAAGATGGCGCTGACCAGCCAGTACCACGGCAACGGCGCCGGCATGATCGTCGATGTGGAAACCGACCTGGACGACATCACCCTGCGCGCCGACGACCTCAGCGGTGGCAGCACCGCGCTGCGGCCGGGGCGCAACTTTGTACCGCTCACCGCTTACAGAACCGGCTCGGTGGCGTTCGACTTCGAAGGCAACCACCCGCCGTCGGCGAACATCCAGCCGCCGCGCAGCGCCTACCACATCAACAAGGGCGGGGTGGACTACCGCAAGATCAGCGTGATGAAAACCGTCACCGTGCTCGGTCGCCTGGTCGACCCACAAGGCCGGCCGCTCAAGGGCCATCACGTGATCAACCACGCCAGTCGTGGGGTCAGCGAGGTGGACGGGTTCTTCTCGATGGAAATGAACGCCGGCTCTCCGACCCTGCAAGTGCGTCAGGGCAACCAGTTGCTCTGCCAGTTCCGCCTCGACCCGAGCCAGGCCCGCACTGAAAACGATGTGCTGATGATCGGTGACCTGCGCTGCACGCCGGACACCTTGGCGGATGCCGCACTCACCCAGCAGAAGTCGGGCTGATTCTTACAGGACTGACGTCATGCACATCACGACGTATAGGGCAGGGGCACCTGCGCAGGCGCGGTCACGGCTATTTGGGATTCGCAAGTCTAGTGCGTTGGCTTCGGGCCAATCGTTAATGAGGGTGTAAAGCAATGAAAGTATTAGCCGCAATCCTGGGCATGTGGATGGTGTCCTTTGGGGTCCAGGCGGGCCCGAATATTAACGTCGGCGTGGTCTACGACTACCTGGACGGCAGCAAAAGCAGTTACCTGAAACGCATCTTCAACGGCGGCACCAGTACCGCGTTCGTCAAGGTCGAGATCCTCGAAATCGTCTACGACGCCAGCGGCGTGCCCCAGGAAGTGGCGCTGCAAAGCCAGGCTGACGCCACCGCGCGGGATGGCCTGATGGCCAGCCCCGCAAGGCTGATCGTGCCGGCCAATGGCATGCAGGGCACGCGCTTGTTGTACATGGGCGAGCGGGCCAGCGAGCGTTACTTCCGGGTGCGCTACATCCCGGTGGTGCCGGAAAAAGAGGACGCCTTCGCCGTGTCCGACGAGGAGCGCGAGGAATATCAAAAAACCTTGCAGGCCGGCGTCAGCGTATTGGCCGGCTACGGCACGGTGTTTTTCGTGCGGCCCAAGGACACCCGCTACGACACGCGCATCGATGACGGTGCCGGCCACTATGCGCTGCGCAACAACGGCAACAGCGTGATCGTGGTCGACGAGTTCAAGAACTGCGTGGCCGGTAAACCGACCGACTGCCATCCGACCACTAAAAACCACGTGCTGCCGGGGCGCGCCTTCACCTTCACTAAGGAAGCCGGGCGCCAATACACCTTCAAGCTGCAGGAAGGCGACAACCAGAAGAATCTAGAGGTGAAAGGATGAGCCGTTGGCCAGCGTGCAGGGTACTGACGGTGCTGGGCCTATTGAGCCTGCTCAGCTTCAGCGCCCTGGCGGCCCGCGAAGAGGCGGTGTTCCAGGTGTCGGTCAAGGTGCCCACCAGTGACTTTTATGTGTTGCCGCTCAACCCCGGTTTTTTGGAGCGCGAGCAAACCCTGAACTGGAACCCGGTGACTGAAACCCTGACCGCGCTGCGTGAGTATTTCGACGTGAAAAACGTGCTGGGCGCGGTGGATGCCTACCTCGCCTATGAGCCGGTGTTGTTCAACGGCAGCGACAACATTGCCTTGAAAGTCACCTTCAACCAGCAGGTGCTGGGGCTTGCCGCCGTGCGCGTGGTGCCGGAAGACGAGGCCCGCGTCGGCAAACGCGTGCTGCTGGAAATCGCCGCGCAGAAGCCTGACGACGGTTACCTCCCTGGCCAGTACTTCGGCAATGTGCAGATCATCTTTGATGCGTTGCGCCCATGAGCGGCGCAGCGTATTTGAATCGTTCGAGGACGAGTGAACCCATGCAAATCAAACACACGCTGTTGGGGCTTTGGCTGGTCGGCCTGCTCCTGGGGCTGCCCGCTGACGTAACGGCGGCCACCGTGGATATCCTGGCCTCGTTCCGGCCGGACCCCAGCCAGCCTTCGCGTAACGTGTTCAAAAACCACACGCCACCGGGTAACAGCTATTGCACCTGGGCGCCGCAGTATTGCAACGAGACGCGCTACAGCATCGGCTTTCCGATTGATTTTCGGATGAACTCGGCGATTACGCCGGGCGGGGACGATCGCAACCATATCCTGTTTCATGCGCCGACCGAGCGCCGCAATATAACGGTCTTGCACGAAAGCACCGGAGAGGCGGAAACCCTTCAATTCCGTATCAGTGGCATCGGCATGATGCTTAAGTGGATCGAGCCGAACCCCGGTCCCGGCGTGGGTTGGGAATCATCATGGGTTTACCCCCCGGCACCGTGCCAATACATTGGTACTGGGGTCGGCAGCCCCTCGTTCTATGCATTTACCTGGGGGTTGCCGGAAGGCAGCAGGGGATGTGCGCAAAGAGCGGCCACTGCCGTGCCTATGGGGACGTTTTGGATGGAGGGTTTGGGGTTCACCTACGAGTTGATCACGCCCAACCCATTGGGCATGAGGGCCGGCACGTATCGCGGGCAGATCACGTTCAGCGTGGGGCCTTACAAAGACTTCGACATGGGCGACGTGCTGTTGCCCAACGATGACCAGGTCACCCTGAATTTCATTCTCACGGTCGACCACGTCCTCAAGGTCGAGATCCCACCCGGCGGTGATCGTGTCGAGCTGCTGCCCCAGGGTGGCTGGCAGGGCTGGGTGAGCCAGGGGCGTAAACCGACGCGGCTGTTCAGGGATCAGACCTTCAACTTCTATTCCACCTCGCGCTTCAAGATGGGCCTGCAGTGCCAGTACGTCGAGGCGGGGGACAACACCTGCCGGATACGTGAGGCCGCCTCGGGGCGCTCGGTGCCGTTGCAGGTTGGCGTGACCATGCCCTACGGCATCGTCGACCCCGAGGGTCAGCCGATCCAGCGTCGCCCGCTGCGGCTGGATGGCACGGGCACGCAGTTGCTGCTCTCGACCATGTTTGTGGACCGCAAGCCCGGCACCCTGCATTTCGAAGTGGCGCGTGATGACGTCGCGACGATGTTGCAGCCCGGTGAGGCCGCGGCCTATGAAGGGAGCGTCACGGTGATCTGGGATTCGGAGGTGTAACGGCGGCAGGCGCGAGCACCCTCGCGCCGGCCATTGCCTCATTGTTCGGGCAAGGGCTCGCGGTTATGGCGTTGGCGGGCCTTTTTCAGGGCCTCGCGGGTCAGGCCGCGCATCCATTCCTTCTCCTTGTACCCCAGGTCGTTGAGCAGGCGGTTGTTCAGCGCTTCACTGATCGGTGTGTCGGTCAGTACGACGCTTTCGGTGGTTTCCAGTTCGTCCGCGAGTGCCTTGAGCTTGTTTTTGAGCCGGTCTTTCTGCTGCGGTTCCTGTTCCTCGCGCCATTGCGCCTGCAGGGTTTGCAGGTCGTCCAGGCGGTAGAACTTCTCGGTGTACGCGCTGGCATTCTGTTGAGAGAGGGTGTCGTAGGTTTGCTGCAGGAAGGTCTCCCAGTACGGCTCCAGTAAGATCTGGTTGACCAGGCCGTCGCCCTGGCCCAGTGCCTGAACGGTGGTGTAAGCCTGTTGGATCTGGGGCGGGCTGACATTGGCGGTGTCGCGGTACAGCATGTGGTCCGACAGCCAGGGCAAGTCCAGCAGGTTGGCCAGCGCGGTCTGGTAGGCCAGGTGGATATCCACTTCGTCCACCTCGCCCGCTTCGCCATCCACCCGTTCTGAGCGCAGGTGCAGGCCTTCGCCACCGGCCGCTTTGGGCCGCAGGCGGCGGGCGACTTCTGCCTGGGCCACCTGGTTCAGGTGTTTGAGGCGCGCCGCGCCTTTGGCCAGGGTCACCAGTCGGCCTTCGAGTTCAGGCAGTGTCACCGAAAAGCGCCGTGCTTCGCTGGCCATCACCTCAATGCCCATCTCATTGAAAATCTGCGCGCCGCCATCGCCACACAAACCGGGGAAGCTCGACAGCTTGAACAACCGCTCGCGCAGTGCGCTGTCGGCGTGGGTGGCGTTGATCAAGCGCCACACCCGTTGCGTCAGCTGCGCTTGGTTGAGGGCATAGCGCTGCTGGTCCTGGGGGTTCTCAAAAAACTCGGGAGGCTCAAGCAGTTTGATCACTTCGAAAAAGCCCTGGGAGCCGTGTTCGTCTTCGACCGCGTCCCACAATTGCTCGCGGATACGCCGGGTGTTGGCGTCGACGCCAGCCAGCCAGGGGTCGCTGCTGCCTTGGGGTTCGTAGGTGCGATACGGGTCCAGCCCGGCCTCGCTGCGGTAGCGCTCGTACAGGGTGCGCTGATCGTCGTCCAGCGCGTTGCGGTCCAGGCGGGTACGCCCAGATAGCGCGTGCGCGGTAGCC
>NZ_JAKNRV010000349.1:0-5189 GCF_023072625.1 Pseudomonas emilianonis | reverse complement strand
GGCAACTCGCGACCGCCGTGCTCGCCACTCATGCGGCCATTGCGCGTTCGCCATTGGTCCCGCGCGCTGCGCAGTTGGCTGACGATGGTGGGTAATTGCCAATGACTGGAACGCTCACTCACGGTATTCACTCCTGACAAAATGGCCATCACTTTACGATAGGCACCCCGGCCGCCCTTAAGAACCAATGGTGCAATGCTAAGAACCATCGAGCATAAGCGATTGGCGGTTGCCCGATGAAAAGTGCCTGCCTATAGTCGCCCCATCACTTAGCCACCGTGCGTAGCCATGATCAAACAACAGCTCGACCGCTTTAACCGTCTGGAACTGCTGGGCGGCGCCACCGCCCTGGAAAAACTCGAGCGGCTGTCGACCTGGCTGGGCAGGGATATCTACGTCAAGCGCGACGACACCACGCCGCTGGCCATGGGCGGCAACAAGCTGCGCAAACTCGAATACCTGGCGGCCGATGCCATCGCCCAGGGCGCCGACACCCTGGTGACCGCCGGCGCCATCCAGTCCAACCACGTGCGCCAGACCGCAGCCCTGGCCGCCAAGCTGGGCCTGGGCTGCGTCGCCCTGCTGGAAAACCCCACCGGCACCGAAGACCCCAACTATCTTGGCAACGGCAACCGTCTGCTGCTGGAGCTGTTCGACGCCAAGGTCGAGTTGGTGGAGAACCTCGACAACGTCGACGACCAGCTCAACGCCATCGCCGATCGCCTGCGCAGCAACGGCAAGAAGCCGTATCTGGTGCCCATCGGCGGCTCCAATGCGCTCGGCGCCCTGGGCTATGTGCGGGCCGGGTTGGAACTGGCCGCGCAGATCGAAGACAGCGGGATTGAATTTGCTGCCGTGGTCTTGGCCTCGGGCAGTGCGGGCACCCACAGCGGCCTGGCCCTGGCGTTGAGCGAAGTGCTGCCGCAGTTGCCAGTGATCGGCATCACCGTATCGCGCACTGAAGAAGCGCAGTTCCCAAAAGTGCAGGGCCTGGCCGAACGCACCGCCGCGTTGCTCGGTGTGGACATCCCCGAGGCCTTCAAGGTGATCCTGTGGGACGAATACTTCGGCCCGCGTTATGGCGAACCGAACGCCGGCACCCTTTCAGCGGTCAAGCTATTGGCGAGCCAGGAAGGCTTGCTGCTGGACCCGGTCTACACGGGCAAGGCAATGGCCGGCTTGCTGGATGGTATCGGGCGTCAGCGCTTTGAGGATGGCCCGATTATTTTCCTGCATACCGGTGGCGCGCCGGCGTTGTTTGCCTACAACGCCGTATTTAACTGAATAAACAGGGATCAAAATGCGGGAGGGGCGGTGCGACGATTCGACTTGCCCCCGATAGCGGTGGGTCAGTGATACATGCATAAAGTGACACTGCCCTATCGGGGGCAAGTCGAATCGTCGCACCGCCCCTCCCACATTAAACTCATTGTATATTCTAAAATAGAATATCAATTTAGATTTATATTATTTTCAAGTCTTAAAAACCGGCTTTATCATCGCGCCGTAGGCGAAGACGCGCTACGCGCTTTAAGGCAGGATACGACTACCGCGTCACCTGCTTCGCTCAACATAAAAACACAGGGGCTCTTCATGACTATTTCTGTATTCCGTCGCACATTGCTGGTCGGCACACTGGGCCTGGCCCTCGGCGCTGGTTGGTTGGGCCAGGCCGTGGCCGGCGAACAGCTGGGCAACATCAAGAAAGCCGGTGAGATCAAGATCGGTCTCGAAGGCACCTACCCACCGTTCAGCTTTGTCGACGAAAGCGGCAAGCTCAGCGGTTTCGAGGTCGAGTTGTCCGAGGCGCTGGCCAAGGAGCTGGGCGTCAAGGTCAAACTGCAAGCCACGCCATGGGACGGTATCCTCGCCGCCCTGGAATCCAAGCGCCTGGATGCAGTCGTCAACCAAGTGACCATCTCCGAAGAGCGCAAGAAGAAGTACGACTTCTCCAAGCCTTACACCGTCTCCGGTATCCAGGCCCTGACCCTGGCCAAAAACGTCGACACCATCAAGACCGCCGACGACCTGGCCGGCAAGAAAGTCGGCGTGGGCCTGGGCACCAACTACGAACAATGGCTCAAGGACAATCAGCCCAAAGCCATCATCAAGACCTATAACGATGACCCCACCAAGTTCCAGGACCTGCGCATCGGCCGCATCGACGCGATTCTGATCGACCGCCTCGCCGCGCTGGAATACGCCAAGAAGGCCAAGGACACCGCCGCTGCCGGCGACGCCTTCTCCCGCCAGGAAGCCGGTATTGCCCTGCGCAAAGGCGAGCCTGAATTGCTCGAAGCCGTGAACAAGGCGCTCGACAAACTGCGCGCCGACGGCACCTTGAAGAAGCTGTCCGAGAAGTACTTCAACGCTGACGTCACTCAATAATGGAAGCAGGTTTCCAACTCGCGCTGGACTCCGCGCCCTTTCTGCTCAAGGGCGCGTATTTCACGGTAATCCTCAGCCTCGGCGGGATGTTTTTTGGCTTGCTGCTGGGCTTCGGCCTGGCCTTGATGCGCCTGTCGCGCTTCATGCTGCTGCGCTGGATGGCTCGCGTCTACGTGTCGTTCTTTCGCGGTACGCCCCTGCTGGTGCAGCTGTTCCTGATCTACTACGGCTTGCCGCAAGTGGGCATCGAGCTGGACCCGATCCCGGCCGCCATGATCGGCTTTTCGCTGAACATGGCCGCCTACGCCTGTGAAATCCTGCGGGCCGCCATCTCGTCCATCGAGCGCGGCCAGTGGGAAGCCGCGGCCAGTATCGGCATGACCCGCGCGCAGACCCTGCGCCGGGCCATCCTGCCGCAAGCGATGCGTACCGCATTGCCGCCGCTGGGCAACAGCTTTATTTCGCTGGTCAAGGACACGGCGCTGGCCGCCACCATCCAGGTGCCCGAGCTGTTCCGCCAGGCGCAACTGGTGTCGGCGCGTACCTTCGAAATCTTCACCATGTATCTGTCCGCTGCCCTGATCTACTGGGTCCTGGCAAGTATCCTGGCGTATTTTCAAAATCGTCTGGAAGACCGGGTCAACCGGCATGACCTGGAGTCTTGAAGCATGATCGTGGTTGAAAAACTGACCAAACAATTCAACGGCCAGGTGGTGCTCAACGGCATCGACCTGGAGGTCAAGGAAGGCGAAGTCGTCGCCATCATCGGCCCCAGCGGCTCCGGCAAGACCACCTTCCTGCGCTGCCTGAACTTCCTCGAAACCCCCACCAGCGGTCGCATCAAAGTCGGTGACATCGAGATCGACAGCAGCAAGCCGCTCAACCAACAACAAGGCCTGGTGCGGCGCCTGCGCCAGCACGTGGGTTTTGTGTTCCAGAACTTCAACCTGTTCCCGCACCGCACCGCGCTGGAAAACGTCATCGAAGGACCAATCGTGGTCAAGAAGATGCCCCGCGAGGCGGCAACCGCCCTGGGCCGCAAGCTGTTGGCGCGGGTCGGCCTGGCCGGTAAGGAAGACGCCTACCCGCGGCGCCTGTCCGGTGGTCAGCAACAGCGCGTGGCGATTGCCCGGGCGTTGGCCATGGAGCCGGAGGTGATTCTGTTCGACGAACCCACCTCGGCCCTCGACCCGGAACTGGTGGGCGAAGTGCTGGCGACCATTCGCAGCCTCGCCGAAGAAAACCGCACCATGGTGATCGTCACCCACGAAATGAGTTTTGCCCGGGATGTCGCCAACCGGGTGATCTTCTTCGACAAGGGAGTGATCGTTGAACAAGGTGAGGCCAAGGCGTTGTTCGCCAACCCCAAGGAAGAACGCACGAAGCAGTTCCTAAGCAAGTTTCTCGCGCATTAACGCAGCGCAACGCGAGTGTGGGAGCCCGCTCCCACCCTACAAGAACGCCCGGCCCGCCTAAGTAAAACAACCCCCGCACTGCCCTTAAAACGCCCCCTCCCGGTCAGACCGTTCTGAATCTTCCCAAACCCGCCGTTTAGCCTTTTGCCGCCATTGACGCCCTCCGGCCAACGCTCTTATCTAGCGCCCAGAGGATTGGATCCTATCCCGGCTTTTCACTGAATCGTTCCTTTCGGCCCCCGTCGCGCTCCCGCGCCAAGGGACCGGAACGATTGCTGCTGGCTGCATCAAGGAGATTACTATGACGCGCACCGCAACCCCGGCCCTGCTCACTGCCCCGACCCTGCCCCAGGCGCTTCGCAATGGCATCAATGCCCTGGCGGCGACACAACTGCAAGTTAGCATCGCGCCCTACCCCGGCATGGATGAGGGTGACCTGATCGAGCTGTTCTGGAACAACTGCTTTGCCGACTCACGGCGCGTCACCGCGTGCAAGGTCGGCACCGCCACCCAACTGCGGGTGCCGGAAAGTTTTGTGCAGGACGGCCATGCGCAGGTTCACTACCAGGTCATGCAGATCGGCCACGGCCCCGCGCGCTCAGCCGTGACCACGGTGCGGGTCAAGACCAACTACCCCGGCGGCCAACCGAGCACGCTGTACCGCGACGAAAACCAGAACCTCGCCCCTGTGGGCCTGCCCGATATGATTCGTCGCTACGGCGTCAACAGCAGCCAGGTGCGGCGCGGCATTCCGCTGACCATCGAACCCTACCTGAACATGACCAGCGGCGACGCCATCACTCTGCGCTGGGGCGATGTGCGCCTGGACCTGCCGAAAATCCAGGCCAAAACCGTCGGTATTGCGGTGCAGGTGTGGGTGCCCTCGGCGATCATTATCGAAGCGGGCGACGACAGCCGGCTGGAGGTCACGTACTGCATTCTCGATCGCGTGGGCAATAACTCACGCTGGGCGCCGGCCCGCACATTGCGCATCGCCGCCCATGTGCCAGCGGCACCGAAGCGCCCGGCCAGCACCGCGCCGGTCTATCAACCGCGTCGCCCCTGAAACGTGGGTAACGGCCCTTCTATGCATATTCCTAAAAGTTAGTTTATTTATAAATTTAACACGCTTAGGGTATATGCACCGGACCACCGGACATTCCTGATTTTTTTGTTTTCATTTCATTGAATGCGAGGTCGGTATGGTCAGAATTACCCCGGTGCAGAACGCCAGGGCATTACGTGCAGCCAAGGAGCGGCGCTGATGTCTAACTTGGCTCTAACACCCCCCCAGAGTGATCTGGACGTAGCCCTGTTCTCCTGGGCCGGGCTGGGGGTGACGGTGGAGCAGGTGTTGATCGGCATGTCGCTGGGCATGGTGATGCG
>NZ_JAKNRV010000348.1:0-5200 GCF_023072625.1 Pseudomonas emilianonis | reverse complement strand
CGCCGCCGGCACCCAGGTGGCGGCCTTCGCCGAAGGCCTGGACCACCCGCGCTGGCTGTACGTACTACCCAATGGCGATGTGCTGGTGGCGGAAACCAACGCGCCGCCCAAGCCGGATGATTCCAAAGGCCTTCGTGGCTGGGTGATGGAGAAAGTCATGGGCCGCGCCGGGGCCGGAGTACCGAGCCCGAACCGCATCACCCTGCTGCGCGATGCCGACCATGATGGGGTCGCGGAGACCCGCACGGTATTCCTGGAGAACCTCAACTCGCCCTTTGGCATGACGCTGGTCGGCAATGACCTGTACGTGGCCGATTCGGACAAGCTGCTGCGCTTTGCCTATCAGACGGGCGAAACCGCGATCAAGACCGCCGGCAGCAAGGTCATCGACCTACCCGGCGGCAGCATCAACCACCACTGGACGAAAAACGTGGTGGCCAGCAAGGACGGCAGCAAGCTGTATGTGAGCGTCGGTTCCAACAGCAACGTGGCCGAGAACGGCCTGGAGGCGGAACAAGGCCGCGCCGCGATCTGGGAAGTCGACCGCGCCAGCGGCCAGCACCGTATCTTCGCCTCCGGCCTGCGCAACCCCAACGGCATGGCCTGGGAACCGCAGAGCGGCAAGCTGTGGACGGCGGTGAACGAGCGCGATGAGATCGGCAGCGACCTGGTACCGGACTACATCACGTCGGTCCAGGATGGCGCCTTTTATGGCTGGCCCTTCAGCTACTACGGGCAGCACGTGGATGTACGCGTCACGCCGCAAAACCTGGATCTGGTGGCCAAAGCCATTGCGCCGGACTACGCCGTAGGCCCGCACACCGCCTCGCTAGGCCTGACCTTCGCCGAGGGCAGCAAACTGCCAGCCCCCTTTACCAACGGCGCGTTTATCGGCCAGCACGGTTCGTGGAACCGCAAGCCGCACAGCGGCTACAAGGTGATCTTCGTACCGTTCGAGGGCGGCAAGCCGAAGGGGCCGCCGGTGGACGTACTGACCGGGTTCCTCAACAGCGACGAGAAAGCCATGGGTAGACCGGTTGGCGTGGTCATCGACAAGCAGGGCGGCTTGCTGGTGGCGGATGATGTGGGGAATAAGGTGTGGCGGGTTTCTGCGGCCAAGTAACTATTCTTAAGACCGCCACAAAACAAATGTGGGAGGGCGCTTGCTCCCGATAGCGGTGGGTCAGTCACCAAATGCAGGGACTGACACGCCCTAATCGGGAGCAAGCGCCCTCCCACATTTGGGTCTAGGTTTTATCTAAGGGTTACGCGCCAGGTTTTCAGCCGGCAACACACGCTTGGCACTCAGGTAGGCATTCTGCCAATAGGCTTTGGACAAGGTGTCCAGCTTCACCGTACCGCCCGTTTGCGGCGCGTGTACAAAGCGCCCTTCGCCGACGTAGATCCCGGCGTGGCTGACCTGCGAGCCACCGCCCGTGGCGAAGAACAACAGGTCACCGGTTTGCAGGTTCTGCTCGCTAACGTCCTGGCCACGCATCACGATCAGTTCGCGCGTGGTGCGCGGCAGGGAGATGCCGGCGGCATCACGGTAGACAAACCCGATCAGTCCGCTGCAATCGAACCCGGAGTCTGGCGTGTTGCCACCCCAACGATAAGGCGTACCGACCAGGCCCAGCGCTCGGAAGAGCACGTCTTCGGCGGCCGGCGAGAAATTCTGGCTGGTGTTGAACACCGGTTTAGGCTTGGCCGCTACGGGCGCAGGCTGCGGTCGGCTTGCGCAGGCGCTGATCAGCGCGGCGCAAACAATAAGAATCAGGCGGGCCGAGGTCGACATGTGCAGAACAATCCTGGTCTGGATGCGGCTTTCGCTGCCGAACGCTGAAAACCAGAACGCGCAAGCAAGGCTTGCGCGAACGGATTACAACAATGTTCAAGGATTCTAGCGCTTACACGTCAAACTTCAAGTATCACTTTAACTTTACTTGCTGGCGGTAATCGTCGTCGGGGCCATGGCGAGTGCGCGCTTGGCTTCGATGAAGGTTTTACTCCAGTAGCTGTCGCCCAGGCTGTCGACTCGAACACCACCGCTGCGGCGGCTGCTGGAGTGGATAAACTGGTTATCGCCCAGGTAGATACCGGCGTGACTGACGCGACCACGACCACTGGTACTGAAGAAAAGCAGATCACCCGGCTTGAGGTTGTTACGCGCGACCAACGGTGCATTCACGTTGATCATTTCGCGAGTGGAGCGTGGCAGGTTCATGCCAGCTTCTTCACGAAACAGGTAACCGATAAAACCGCTGCAATCGAAACCGGCTTCGGAAGTACCGCCGAAACGGTAACGGGTACCGATCAGGGACATGCCGCGTTCGAGAATGCTGTCGGCCAGAACGGGAAGCTGATAAGGCTTGTTGCCAGCGAAGGCGGCCAGTTCTTTTTCGGTTGCCAGCTCTTCCTCATAAACAGTGGAAGACTGCGCAGCAACGAATTTTGCCTGATTTTTATACTGTTGATCGTGCTGCTCGGCCACTTGTTGAGGGTGGGAGGCGCAACCAAACAACAGGGCTACGAGTGCGAGAGGCACGAGGGGTGCGAAGCGATTCAGCATGGGCACGACCGTGGCAAATGTGTAAAGAAGCCGAGACTATGCCTTCTATCACATCGATTTGCAAATTCAATCGTGATCTATGTGACTTACTGTTTGCGCTATGACATCTAAGCCCTTAATACCCTATGCACGTGTTTTGCGTGGTCAAGCCGGCCCAAACGCAGGTTTTCTGGCGCCTGAAATCTGCTTAAGCCCCACGAAATACAAGGGTTTGCTACCAGCCGAGGGTTTCCTTGAGGAAGGGAATCGTCAGCTTGCGCTGGGCCTGCAAAGAGGCCTGATCGAGCTGTTCGAGCAAATCAAACAACGCGCTCATGCTGCGGGTGCCACGGGTGAGGATAAAGTGCCCGACCTCGTCGGTGAGGTGCAGGCCGCGACGGGACGCACGCAATTGCAGGGCACGCAATTTGTCCTCGTCGGACAATGGGCGCATCTGGAAGATCAGCGCCAGGGTCAGGCGCGACTTGAGGTCGGCCAGCTTGACCGGCAACTCACGGGGTGAGGTCGAAGCCGCGATCAACAGGCGGCGGCCGCTGTCGCGCAGGCGGTTGAACAGATGAAACAGCGCCTCTTCCCAATCCGCCTTGCCGGCGATGGCCTGCAGATCATCCAGGCACACCAGTTCGTATTGTTCGAGGTTGTCGAAAATCCCGATCCCGCGATCCATCAACTCGGCCAACGGCAGGTAAACCGCCGGTTCGCCCATTTGTTCGAAGCGCAGGCACGCGGCCTGCAACAGGTGGGTGCGCCCCACGCCCTGCTTGCCCCACAGATAGATCAGGCTTTCAGTCCACCCGGCGTCGGCTTCGCAAAGCCGCTCGACATAGCCGAGTGCAGCGGCATTGGCGCCTGGGTAGTAATTGATAAAGGTGGCGTCGTCACGCAGACGCACACCTAAGGGCAGCTGAATCGGTTTCATGCTGACTGAACGGCTCCGATCGAACCGTTAGTGGCCTCTGTGAAAAGTTTGCAAAGTTTATACCCGTGACGCTGGGCGCACAATGCAGCAGACCACAAGCAAAATCAAAGGTTTGCGTTAACTTGCTGGATTTACGCGAATTGTTTGACGCGACAGTGCCAGAAACAACAAACCCGGCCTGAGCCGGGTTTGTGAAACCGCGATTACAAGTCGGGGTCTTCGACGCCCGTATACACATCCGAATCCTTGTACAGATCGTGTACATGACGCACCAGCACCATGATCACCGCCGCCACCGGCAGCGCAAGCAGGATGCCGGTAAAGCCGAACAACTCACCGCCGGCCAGGATCGCAAAGATCACCGCGACCGGGTGCAGGCCGATGCGGTCACCCACCAGCAGCGGGGTCAGCACCATCCCTTCAAGGGCCTGGCCGACCATGAACACCGCGACAATCCCAAGCATCGGGTACAGGTCACCGCCAAACTGGAACAGCCCGGCGACCAGCGCAGCACCGATACCAATCACAAAGCCCATGTACGGCACGATAGCGGCCAGGCCGGCAATCAAGCCGATCAACAGGCCCAGCTCCAGGCCGATCGCCATCAAGCCGGCGGCATAGATAATCCCCAGGGCCAGCATCACCAGTAATTGGCCACGCACGAACGCCCCCAGTACCTCATGACACTCCCCGGCAAGGGACACAATGCGCGCCTCACGGGCGCGCGGCAGCAGGCTGCGAATCTTGGCCATCATGATGTCCCAGTCCCGCAACAGGTAGAACGCCACCACCGGGATCAACACCAGGTTAGTCAGCCAGCCGATCAGCGCCAGGCTGGATGCCGTCGCCTGACTGAGAACCACGCCGACAATATCGCTGGTCTGGCCCATATGCTCGCTGATCGCGGCCTTGACCTTGTCGAACTTCCAGAAGCCATCCGCCAGCCCCAGCTTGGCCTGGGCCCACGGCATCGCCGTATGCTGCAGCCAGTCGAGCATTTGCGGCGCCAGTTCATACAGACGGAACAATTGCTTGGCCAGCATCGGCACCAGCACCAGCACCAGCGCCGTGATGATCAGCGTAAACAGCGCAAACACCGTGACCACGCCCAAGGTCCGTGACAGGCCGGCTTTCTCCAGGCGATCCACCACGGGATCGAACAGATAGGCGAGCAACAGCGCTATCAGGAACGGCGTCAGGATCGAATGCAGCAAGAACACAAAAATGCACAGCAGGGCG
The DNA here is from genome assembly GCF_023072625.1 of Pseudomonas emilianonis. Taxonomy (NCBI): domain Bacteria; kingdom Pseudomonadati; phylum Pseudomonadota; class Gammaproteobacteria; order Pseudomonadales; family Pseudomonadaceae; genus Pseudomonas; species Pseudomonas emilianonis. The sequence continues at coordinate 473 of NZ_JAKNRV010000348.1, read as the reverse complement.
ATCCCGCCAAGCCAAACCCAACGACGCGTATCCGCCATAAACCACTCCATCTTTTATTTACTTCCCCCTTCTATATAGAGAAGGAAGAACATTCACCAACGAAAACGCAGTTGCGCCTGCGGCTCAGGGGCGGCGGCCGGCTGTGTAGCGTCCACCGGCGGTTGCTGAGCCGGCGCCTCACCTGCGGGAATCTCCTGCAACCTGGCCAGACTCAACTGAGTCCGCAACTGATCGGCGCTGCCATTGACGCGATACACAATACGATCGCCATCCACGCGCTGCGGCTGGCCGCCAAACGGCTCGAGCAAATGGCCCAGCGCGGCATAGCGTTCCAGGGTCATGCCCTGCACTTCCAGCAATTGCTCGGTGCTCACGCCCGGCTTGACGGCAAAGCGGGGCGCCAGTTTTTGGCTGACGGCCAGCATCACGGCATCGGCCACGGCGGCGGTGTCGGCCCCTTGCGCGGAGATTCC
>NZ_JAKNRV010000347.1:0-5214 GCF_023072625.1 Pseudomonas emilianonis | reverse complement strand
GCCGGGCTTTGCGCGACCGGCTGTCGGTCAGTTCGAAACGCACGCCACTGTCGGTCTGCTGCGGCAACCCGGTCACGCGCCCCTCCAGCCAACGTGTCTGGCCGTCGAGCGCCGGACGCAAGCGATCATCGAGCGCCCACTGCGCGCTCATGCACGCCCAGCTCAAGCCGAATAGGAAAAACGCCAGCGGGTAAGTACGAAACGGCAGCAGCATCAACGCCACCAGCACCAGGGCCAACAGTGCCCCGGTAGGCGGCAGTGCGGGTAGAAATCGCAGCGCAAGCAGCCCGAGTGCAAGCGCGAACATCCCTGTCCTCATGGATCATTCCTTTGAAGTGATCCACTCAGTCTTAGCCGCCCCCCAGACACCGCCTATGATGTTTTGTCACAAAGTCTGAATTTTCTGTTTATAGAATGCGGGCATACTTGCCCCTCGATCTGACCTGGACCCCTTATGCCCCGGCGCTTATTCAAACGGTACATGCCCGACCCCACGAGTATCAGGGAACACAAGTCATTACAGTTTCTTGGCACTTTGTTGCATGACCCGAACCTCTGGCACCTGAATCGGCACTCGGTGGCACGCGCCATGGCGGTGGGCCTGTTCGCGGCCTTTATCCCGATCCCCTTGCAGATGCTATTGGCGGCAGTGCTGGCAATCACAGTGCGTGGCAATATGCCGATTGCTATCAGCCTGGTGTGGTTGACCAACCCGATCACCATGCCGGTGGTATTTCTGTGTACCTACATGACTGGCGCCTGGCTGATGAATGTGCCACCGCGCAGCCTGCCTCACGACCTGACCTGGGAGTGGATCAGCGGGCAGTTGAGCACGCTGTGGCAGCCGTTCCTGCTCGGCTCGGTGGTACTGGGCCTGGTGTTGGGCACGCTGGCCTATTGCCTGACCATGGGGTACTGGCGCTGGTGGGTCGCGCACCAATGGAAAAAACGCAAACAGCGTCGCGCTTGAGCCCTAGGCGGCCAGCATACGCAGATACACACGCAAGCCTTGGCCGGTATTTTCCGCCCACAGGCTACCGTCCTGACGCTGCACCGCATTGCGCGCGATGCTCAACCCCAGCCCGAAGCCACCGTCGCCAGGTCGTGAGCCATCCAAGCGGGTAAACGGCGCGAAGATCCGTTCCAGGTCGCGCTCATCAATGCCCCCGCCCTGATCCTCCAGCCACAGGTGCCAGTATTCGCCATCACGGCGCCCATCCAGGCTGACGACACCATCCACCGGTGAATGCCGTATGGCGTTGCGCAGGATATTTTCCAAGGCCTGGGCCGAAGCGTTCAGATTGCCGCGTACCCAACAGTCTGGCCCCAGCAGGCATGGCAGCCGCGAGGCGGGCCAATCGCTTTCGAAACAGGCGTTTTCCTTGAGCATGTCCCACAGCGCCTGAACCTGAATATCTTCGACAGCCAGCGGCGTCCGTTCGGTATCCAGCCAGGCCAATTGAAGGCTGTCCTCGACCAGGCGCTGCATCGCGTCGATCTCTCGCCCCAGCCGTTCACGCAGTTGCGCCAGATCCTGTTCGCTATCACAGGCCACGCGCAAACGGCTCAGGGGGGTGCGCAGTTCATGGGACATGTCCCGCAACAACTGTTGCTGCAACACCACCGTGCCCTGCAAACGCTCGGACATATGGTCAAAGGCCCGACCCAGCTCGCCCAATTCATCCTGACGACTGGTGGCTGCGTAGGACAGCCGTGTATTCAATTGATCGGCACGCCAGGCATTGGCCTGCTCGCGCAGTTGGTTCAGCGGCACGATCAGCAGCCGATACAGGCCGATGCACAACAACAGGGTAAACAGGCCGGGAATCACGCCATTGGTCACCACCCGCCAAAACAGTTGGTAGCGCCCCGGCATAAAGCGCTGGGGCAACTCGATCACCAGCGAGCCGACGCTGGGGTCCAGGGGAAACGGGATTTTCAACCATGGCAGGCCTTTGACGTGGCGGCTGACCGGCCAGTCCAGGCCACGCAGGAAGGTCAGGCGCTGGCTTTCCTTGTCGGTCAACGGCGCGCTGCCAAGGGATTGCAGGTCGTTGCCGATCACGCCGATCCAGGTGCTTTCACGCGCCGCCATCAGTTGCAGCCAGGCGTCCACGCCGGCACTGCCCTGGGTACTCCAGGCCAACTCCGCTCCCGCCGCATAACCGCTGAGAATCTCGCGAGAGGTTTCGGACAGATAGGCGTTCTGCTGCTCCATGTACCGACCCCAGGACCAACTGAGCCAGATCATCAACAAACAGAAGGCAATCAGCAGGCAGGCCAGTTTCCAGAATAACGAGTGTTTACCCGGCAGCCGTTTCAAGCGACCCTCAAAGGCCATCATCGTGACCACTCAGCACATAGCCCTTGCCCCACACCGTGCGCACTTCGCGCTCGCTGTAGCCGATAACTTTGAGTTTGCGGCGAATCTGGCTGATATGCATGTCGAGGCTGCGGTCATGGGGCGCATAACCGCGCTGCAGCACATGCTGATAAAGGAAGGCCTTGCTCAGCACTTCCTCGCCGCTGCTGTGCAAGGTGTACAGCAGGCGGTACTCGCTGCGGGTCAAACCGCCCCAGTGTTGCTGGTAGAAGACGTCGGACAGTTCATCGTCAAAGCGCAGACTACGGACATCGTCGCGCACGGTCGGCAAACTCGCCAGCGGGCGGCGATCCAGGGCCACCCGGCGCAGGATGGCTTCGATACGCACCCGCAACTCGATCATGCTGAACGGCTTGGGCAGGTAATCGTCCGCGCCCAGGCGAAAGCCGTTCACGCGATCGGCTTCGGCGCCCAGGGCCGACATCAGGATCACCGGGACCGAATGGCTCTGGCGCAGGTGCGTGAGGATCTCCAGCCCATCCAGCCCAGGCAGCAGAATGTCCATCAACACCACGTCGAAGGCTTGCTCGCGGGCCATTTCCAGGCCTTGCTGACCGTTCTGGCACCACGTGACCTGAAAGCCACAGCGCCCCAGATGCTCATGGACATAGGCGCCTAGCACGGGGTCATCTTCGATGGTCAGGATACTGGGTAGGCCAATTGCTGCGGGATTCATTAGCGTCTGCAAGTAATTCTCAATCACTGATTATTCAAGATTCCCCCCCGCCAGGCAATCGCCACGTCGCGCCAAATGGCTCGAAGATTGCCATCCGTGATTAATTTGCAAGATTCCAGACCGCGCAAATGGCTACACTGCGCGGGTAACGCGGGCCGGATGCCTGCATGGACGATTGATAACAGCGTGGTTGCAGGAGAGTGGCGTGCTTACAAGAATGGGGATAAAAGGCCGCGTACTATTGCTGACCTTATTACCGACCAGCCTGATGGCCTTGTTGTTGGGCGGCTATTTCACCTGGATGCAGCTCTCGGAGTTGCAGTCTCAGTTGCTGCAACGCGGCGAAATGATCGCCGAGCAGTTGGCCCCGTTGGCGGCTCCCGCACTGAGCAGCAAGAACACCGACCTGCTGGAACGCATCGCCACCCAATCCCTGGAACAACCGGACGTGCGCGCCGTTTCTTTCCTCGCACCGGACCGCTCGCCCATGGCCCATGCCGGCCCGACCATGCTCAACCAGCCGCCGGCGGGTAACAGCTCCCACCTGTTGCAGCGCACCGGCAACGACGCCACCCGCTACCTGCTGCCGGTGTTTGGGCGCCATCGCAACCTTGCCGGCGAGCTGATCCCCGATGAAGCCGACCGCCTGTTCGGTTGGGTCGAGGTGGAACTGTCCCACAACGGCATGTTGCTGCGCGGTTACCGCAGCCTGTTCGCCAGCCTGCTGTTGATTGCAATCGGCCTGATCTGCACGGCGGCCCTGGCGCTGCGCATCAGCCGCACCATCAATTCGCCGCTCGGCCAGATCAAGCAAGCCGTGGCCCAACTCAAGGACGGCAACCTGGAAACCCGCTTGCCTGCGCTGGGCAGCCAGGAACTGGATCAACTCGCCTCGGGCATCAACCGCATGGCCGAGACCCTGCAGAACGCCCGGGAAGAACTGCAGCACAGCATCGACCAGGCCACCGAAGACGTGCGCCAGAACCTGGAAACCATCGAAATCCAGAACATCGAGCTGGACCTGGCCCGCAAGGAAGCCCTGGAGGCCAGCCGCATCAAGTCGGAGTTCCTGGCCAATATGAGCCACGAAATACGCACTCCGCTCAACGGCATCCTCGGTTTCACGCACCTGCTGCAAAAAAGCGAGCTGACGCCGCGTCAGTTGGATTACCTGGGCACCATCGAAAAGTCCGCCGATAACCTGCTGGGCATCATCAACGAGATCCTCGACTTCTCGAAGATCGAAGCCGGCAAGCTGGTACTCGACAGCGTGCCCTTCAACCTGCGGGACTTGCTGCAAGACACCCTGACCATCCTCGCCCCCGCCGCCCATGCCAAACAGCTGGAACTGGTGAGCCTGGTGTACCGCGACACACCGCTGGCATTGGTGGGTGACCCGCTGCGCCTCAAGCAGATCCTGACCAACCTGATCAGCAATGCGATCAAGTTCACCCGCGAAGGCACCATCGTGGCCCGCGCGATGATCGAGGATGAACAGGAAGACAGCGTGCAACTGCGCATCAGTGTGCAGGACACCGGCATCGGCCTGTCCAACCAGGACGTGCGCACGCTGTTCCAGGCGTTCAGCCAGGCCGACAATTCGCTGTCGCGCCAACCGGGCGGCACCGGCCTGGGCCTGGTGATTTCCAAGCGCTTGATCGAACAGATGGGCGGCGAAATCGGCGTCGACAGCACACCGGGCGAAGGCTCGGAGTTCTGGATCAGCCTGAACCTGCCCAAGACCCGCGACGACGTCGAAGACCTGCCCTCTGCGCCGCTGCTCGGCCGCCGCGTGGCCGTGCTGGAAAACCACGAACTGGCGCGCCAGGCCTTGCAGCACCAACTCGAAGACTGCGGCCTGGAAGTCACGCCGTTCAATACCCTGGAAAGCCTGACCAACGGCATCACCAGCGCGCACCAGACCGAACAGGCGATCGACCTGGCGGTACTCGGCGTCACCGCCAATGACATCCCGCCCGAGCGCCTCAACCAGCATCTGTGGGACCTCGAACACCTGGGCTGCAAGGTACTGGTGCTGTGCCCGACCACCGAGCAAATGCTGTTCAACCAGTCCGTGCCCAACCCCAACAGTCAGTTGCAGGCCAAGCCCGCGTGTACGCGCAAGCTGCGCCGCGCCCTGGCCGACCTGATCAGC
>NZ_JAKNRV010000346.1:0-5253 GCF_023072625.1 Pseudomonas emilianonis | reverse complement strand
CGCACAGCCGCCAAAGCTGTGCCCGACCACATCGATCGGCTGCCCCGGGAACTCGCGCTGCGCCCGCTGCAATATCGCCTCGAAATCCAGACTGCCCCAATCCGACCATGAGGCCTTGAAGCCTCGCAGCGAGCCGCGGCGGGACTCGCCGATGCCGCGATAGTCGTAGGTGAGGACATCGAAGCCGTTGGCGAACAAATAGTCGGCGAAGCGTGAATAGTGGCGGCAGCGCACGGAGGTGGCGGCGTTGATGATGACGACCGGGCGTGTAGGGTCGGTTCGGATGTGACGCCAGATGAAGCCGCCAAGCGGGTAGCCGTCTGCGGCGGGGTCGAGGAATGCTTCGGGGGTGGGTCTGGTGGGCAGGTCCATAGGTCAACTCGATATCTGCGCTTTTGTTGTGGGCGTGTAGGCCCGCGCGCTTTTTATAAGAAGTCGAAACTACCAAATTTAGGCCGTCATGGGCACGAAGACTGTCACGTTGCTCGACGTTATCCTCTTGGGTGCTTAGGCTGGCGATCTTTCGATCGAGCTGAGTCAGCCCATGACCCGCGACACCCTCGAACACCACCAGATCCCCATCTACTTCGTCGCCGTCCTCCTGGCCGCCGCTTTCGGTCTGCTTGCGCCGTCATTGGCGCATGGCCTCGGCTTGCTGGTCACGCCGGCCATCGCGGTGCTGATGTATGCGATGTTCCTGCAAATCCCGTTTCTGGCGCTGCGCCGAGGCGTGGGCAACCAGCGTTTCCTGGCGGCGTTGCTGCTGGCCAATTTCATCCTCGTGCCCTTGCTGGTGTGGCTACTGACGCGTGGCCTGGTGGAGCGCCCGGCCTTGCTGGTGGGGGCGTTGCTGGTGTTGCTGACGCCGTGCATCGACTACGTGGTGGTGTTTACCCATATCGGCAAGGGCGATTCGCGCTTGATGCTGGCCGCGACGCCGGTGCTGTTGTTGCTGCAGTTGGTGTTGTTGCCGGTGTACCTGGGTTTGATCCTGGGTGCGCAGTCCGTGGTGGTGGTGGAAGTGCGGCCGTTTGTCGAGGCGTTCCTGTTGTTGATCGTGGTGCCGATGGTGCTGGCGGTGAGCACCACGTCGCTGGCGCGGCGATCCACGGTCGTCAACGCATGGAACGATGCCTGGGCCTGGTTGCCGGTGCCGGCGATGGCAGCGGTGCTGTTTGTGGTGATCGGCTCGCAAATCACCTCGGTGGTGCGCGATATCGGCCTGCTGCTGCCGGTGATTCCGGTCTACGTCGGCTTCGTGCTGCTGGCGCCATTGATGGGGATGTTCGCCGCGCGACTGTTCGCGCTGCCGGCGGTCACGGCGCGCGCGGTAACGTTCAGCGCGTCGACGCGTAACTCGCTGGTGGTGTTGCCCCTGGCGCTGGCGTTGCCCGAAGGCGTGCGCGGGTTGGCTGCGACGGCGGTGATCCTGCAAACCCTGGTCGAGTTGATTGGCGAGTTGATCTACGTTCGCCTGATCCCGGCGTTGGTGTGGCGCGCAGATCGGCCAGAAGCATGAATGTTCAGGTCTGTTCAGGCGCTATTTGGGATGCGTTCGGCACCATAAGCCGCCGCTCCCCACCTGACAGGACAACCGATGGATCACCGCAACCGTTTTCGCCTGGAGTCCCTGGGCATTTTTCTGATTGCTTTGTTGCTGTTCACCTTGGGGATCTGGGACCAGCAACCCCAAGGGTTTGACGGACGCTGGGCGCTGTTCCTGCAGGAAATGTTTCGTCATGGGGCGAGTCTTTTTCCGACCACCTACGGCCAGCCTTACGCGGACTATCCCGGTACCGCGACGTTCTTCAGTTTTGTATTCGCCCGGTGGTTCGGCGCGCCCAACCACCTGGCGAATATCCTGCCCACCGCGTTGGCCTCTGCCGGAGTGGTGGCGCTGATCTATCGCTTGCTGGCCCCGTCCAGTCGCCCCTGGGCGCTGCTGACGGTGTTGCTGACGTTGCTCACCACCCAGTTGCTCGAGAAATCGCGCTCGGTGTGCCTGGATCAGATGGTGGCGCTGTTATGCGTCGGCAGCTTCTACCTGCTGCACAGTGGCGAACGCCTTGGCTCGCGCCTGCGGCGGCTGGCGGTGTTCCCGCTGTTCATCCTGGGCTTTGCGATTCGCGGGCCGTTGGGCTTGATCGAAGTCTGTGGTGTGGTCTGCGTGTATTGGGCGTTGGGCCGCCCGGGAGAGCGGGTCAAGCAAGTGCTGATCCACGGCATTCTCGGGTTGCTGCTGTTGGCATGTTGCTGGTGGCTGCTGATGCAGTTGGCGCGGATCAGTGGGGGCCAGGCCTTTGCCGATGAAGTGTTCAAGATGCAGGTCGGCGGGCGCCTCGATGAAATCGGCGAACCGTTCTATTTCTACTTCCAACTGAGTCTGTACCGTTACTTCCCCGTGGTGCCCCTGGCGTTGGCGAGCATGGTTGCGCTGCTGCATCGCTGGCCGGAACGCTGGGGCAACGACGACGTGCAACTGGTCGCACGGCTCGGCGCCTGCGGCTTGATGATTCTGCTCGGGCTGTCGGTGCCGCACTTCAAGCGCGCTTATTACATCCTGCCCATGGTGCCGATGTTTGCCGCTGTCGCCTCCTATGGGCTGCTCCACGCGCAGAACTGGCTCGTCGGGGTGCGTCGCTGTTACACGTGGCTCGTCGCAGCGCTGCCGGCGTTGTGCGTGGTTGTCGTCTTTGTGTGTCGGCATGGGTGGCAAAAGCACGGTTACTGGCCGGACGTTTCGTTGCCGTTGCTGATCGGCGTGTGGGTGATCCTGCAGGTGGCTGCATTGATCGCCTGGCGTCGCGCGGGGCGCTTGGTGTGGCTCAGCGCGATCGCACTGGCGGCGCAGTGGTTGTTGCTGGTGACGGTGGTGGAGCCGGCCAAGGACCTGCAGTTCGACACCCGGCAGTTTGTCAGTCAGGTGGAAGCGCTTCGCGCAGAAGAACCGGGACCGTTGGTGTTTGTCGACCTTGCCCGAGACACCTGGGCGGTACGCTACATGATGAACCTGGATCACGACGAGCAGCCGCTGTTTATCGGGCGCAACCAACTGGATCAGTTGGACGCACTGCCACGGCCGTCCTGGGTGATCGTGGCACGCAAGGAAACCGAGCAGTTGAAGGGGACTCCAGTGGAGCACCTGGCACCGATGTTCAACGGACGGCTGAACGACAATCCGTTGTTGGTATTTTTGCTCAAGTAGACGGCGCGAGGCGGGTATTGCGTGCTGGGGCGGCGGTGAGCCGCCCAGGTTTGGATCGGTAAAACGAAGACAACAAAAAACCCGCACTAGGCGGGTTTTTTGTGTGCTTCAGATGATAGTTGCACCACCTGAAACTTAATAGTGGTGCCCAGAGACGGAATCGAACCGCCGACACGGGGATTTTCAATCCCCTGCTCTACCGACTGAGCTATCTGGGCAACGGGGCGCATTAAACTGGTTTTTCAGGGGGTCGTCAAGCAAGTTTTCAAAAAATATTTAATTATTACCGTCGCTTACGTGCCGACCCCGATTTTTGCTCAATTATTGAGCAGGTGGTACGTAGCCTTCGGCCTTGGCGTAATCCTCGCCGGAAAAGAACTTGTCCATCTCGCCTTGCAGGTATTTGCGGTCTTCGGCGTTCATCATGTTCAGGCGCTTTTCGTTGATCAGCAGCGTTTGGTGTTTCTGCCAGTCGGCCCAGGCTTTGGCGGAGACGTGATCGAAAATGTCCTGGCCCTTGGCACCCGGGAACGGGGCGCGCTCCAGGGCGGGCAGTTCTTCGTGGTACTTGCGGCAGATGATGGTGCGGGTCATGACGAAACTCCTGCGTTCAATACGTCGGCCGCGCGCTTCAGCAGTTTTTTCACCGGGGCGGCAAGGCCCAGGCGCGGCGGGGTGGCGAGGTTATACCAGAGCCAGTCGGCCTCGGCCACGTGATGGGCGGATTCCTCGACCTGGACCAGCCATGGTTCGATGGCCAGTTGGAAGTGGCTGAAGGTGTGGATCAGCCCCGGCAGTTCCTGTTGTTTACCCAGTTCCAGCGCGTGCTGGTGGGCGAGGTGTTCGAGGTCTTCCAGGTCGTCCAGCTCCGGCAAGCTCCACAGACCGCCCCACAGGCCCGTGGACGGGCGACGGTAAAGCAGGATCGCGCCGTCGCCATTGGCGAGCATGGGCATCAGCGTGCGCTTCTGGGGGATGGTCTTGCGCGGCTTGGGGATCGGGTAGCGCGTCTCCAGGCCGAGCATGTGGGCTTCGCAGCCTTTCTCCAGCGGGCATAACAGGCAACTGGGCTTGCTGCGGGTGCAAAGGGTGGCGCCCATGTCCATCATCGCCTGGGTGTAGGCGTTGACGCGATCATGGGGCGTGAAGCGCTCTGCGGTGGCCCAGAGTTGTTTGGCCACCTTGGGTTCGCCTGGGTAGCCTTCCTGCGCGGTAAAGCGTGCCAGCACGCGTTTGACGTTGCCATCGAGGATCGGCGCGCGCAGGCCCATGCTCAGGCTGGCGATCGCGCCGGCGGTGGACAGGCCGATGCCAGGCAGTTCGGTGAGTTTCTCCACGTCGCGGGGAAACTCGCCGGCGTACTCGGCCACGACAATCTTCGCGGTCTTCTGCAGGTTGCGCGCGCGGGTGTAGTAACCCAGGCCGGTCCACAGGTGCAGCACTTCGTCTTCCGGCGCGGCGGCCAGGGCTTCGACCGTTGGCAGGGAGGCCATGAAGCGGTCGAAGTAATTGAGCACGGTGCTGACCTGGGTCTGTTGCAGCATGATCTCCGAGACCCACACCCGGTAGGGCGTGATGCCCTGTTGCCAGGGCAGGTCATGGCGACCGTGGCGGTCGTACCAGTTCAGTACCGCCTCGGAAAACTGCTCGTTTCTCATCGTTTGAACAGGCCTTTCAACGCGTCTTTCAACTGTGGGTTAACTTTGTCGAGCTTCTCTTCCAGCTTCTCGTTGAGCAGGTTGCGGTAAATCAGCGCATCGCGGTTGTAGAACGCCAGCGACAGCCAGCCGCCGGGCACCGTCAACTGGTGCAGCACGGGCAGGATCGCGTGGGGTTCGGCCAGCCATTCGAGGACGGCGTGGCACAGCACCACATCGTAGGGCTCGGTGAGTTGGCCGAGCAGGTCTTGCCAGGGCGCATGGATAAAGGTCGCGGTCTGCCCGGCCTCGGCGAAGCGTTGGCGCGCACCGCTAAGCATCGGCTCGGCGGGTTCGGCCAGGGTCACCTGATGCCCGCGCTCGGCCAGCCACAGCGACATATGCCCCAGG
>NZ_JAKNRV010000345.1:0-5259 GCF_023072625.1 Pseudomonas emilianonis | reverse complement strand
GGCTGCGCCACCCCGCCGCCACCGGCACCCGGCAGCGCCGCCAGCAAAATCGTGGTGATGGGCAAGTTCAAGGGCATCGCCGTCGGGGCCATTCGGGTGGCGCGCGAGAATGGTTTTCTCACCGCCAAGGTGCAGTTGAGCAACATCACCAGCAGCAACCGGATGATGTATTACCGCTTCGCCTGGCTGGGCGCCGACGGCTTCCCGGTGGGCGATGAAGAAACCTGGAAGGTACTGAACCTGTACGCCAACCAGGCCACGTTCCTGCCAGCCATTGCCAACTTGCCTCAGGCGGCGGACTTCCGTCTCGAAGTGAAGACCCCTTGAGTCGCTCCCCTTTTCAGGTTTTAGAGAGATTTCCCATGTTTGCACGCTTCTCGCTCCTCGCCGTGATCGCCGTATTGGTCAGCGGCTGCGCCAACACCTCGCCGGTGCTCGGCGGCAAGAACATCAGCTACGGCGACACCAAGGCCGTGGAGCTGGTGACCAACGAATTCGGCTCCACCGACCTGCAGATGATCGCCGAAAGCATGACCCGCTCCCTCGCCCAGTCCGGCATCCTCCAGGGCCGCCCGGTGGTGCAGGTGTATGACGTGAAGAACAAGACCAGCGAGTACATCGACACCCGCGAGATCACCACGTCGATCAAGACCCAGTTGATGAAGACCGGCACCGCGCGCTTCGCCAGCGACAACACCGACATGCAAAGCCAGGTCGACCAGCTCAAGCTGCAGAACCAGAGCGGCCTGTACAAAAAATCCAGCGTGAGCAAGACCGGCAACATGGTCGCCGCCAAGTACCGCCTGGAAGGCTCGATCAGTTCCATCGTCAAGCGCAGCTCGGACTACAAGGACGTGTTCTACAAGTTCAGCCTGCAACTGATCGACGTCGAAAGCGGCCTGGCCGAATGGATGGACGAAAAAGAAATCCGCAAGACCACGGAGCGCTAAGCAATGCGTGCATGGATCGGCATGATCGGCCTGCTGTGCGCCTTTGGCGCCTCGGCCGCACCGAAGATCGCGGTGACCGACCTGGCCTACGAGGCGCAGGTCGAGGAGTACATCCATCAGGTCTCGGCCAGCAACAACTTCCAGGCCAGCGCTTACAACGCCAGCGGCGCGGCGAACTACAGCGAGTATGAAAGCCGCACCCGCTACATCGAACAGGCAGAGCTGCGTAAATTCAGCGGCGACATCAAGGGCGAGATCCTCAAGTCGCGCCAGTTCCAGTTGGTGCAAGGCACGCCCTACACCGCCGATGCCAAGGGTGACGTGTATGACGTGATCAAGCGCATCAAGGCCGGCAACTTCAAGGGCGCGGACTACGTGCTGTTCGGCACCCTATCGGACATCGATTTCACCCAGGACATCAACGCGCTGGACCGCACCAACAGCTACTCGGCGGTGCTGGGCCTGACGCTGGTGGCGGATTTCAGCCTGATCAACACGCGCACCTTCGAAATCACCTCAGCGTTTACCGCGATGGGTGAAGGTCAGGACACCAAACTGGTGAACAGCCGCGACGTGCGCGTCAGCCTGAACCGGCCGCGTGTGGTGAAGGAAGTTTCGAAAGCCTTGGGTGAGGACGTGGCCAGGCAGTTGGCGGAACAGTTGGGCGGTGGGTATCAAGACCCAGGCCAGCCAGTGTTGCGCAATAACCTGCCAAGGGATGAAGCACCGAAGATTCTGCGCTGAGCCGCAGTTTCGCAAGCAACACCAATCAAATGTGGGAGCTGGCTTGCCTGCGATGCAGACACCTTGGTGTATCAGTTACACCAAGGTGATGCTATCGCAGGCGAGCCAGCTCCCACATTTTTGCTGCGGTTTTGTCAGTTACGCCGTTGCGCGATGCAAACTGGCCAGAAACCCCGCCGCCCCCACGAACAACCCGGCAAACGTGCGGTTCATGCGTTTTTGCTGCTTGGGCGTGCGCAACAGGCGCAAGACCTTCGACGCCAAGCCGGTATAGCCCGCCATCACGATCATATCGACGCTGATCATCGTCGCGCCGAGGATCAGATACTGGGTCAGCAGCGGTGCCTGCGGGTTCACGAACTGCGGCAACACCGCGAGCATGAACACCAGCGCCTTGGGGTTGCTGGCGTTGACCAGAAACCCCCGGAACATCATCGCCATCGGCTTGCCAATCGGCCGTACTGCCGCGTCGTCGGTCATGTCCATGGGCAAGGCACGCCATTGCTTGACGGCCAGGTACACCAGGTATGCCACGCCAAACCATTTGATCGCATAGAACGCGGTGGACGACGCCGCCAGAATGGCCCCCAGCCCGCCCGCCACCACGGCAATCTGCATCGCCAGGCCGATTTGCAGGCCGATGGCGTTCCAGTAACCGCGCAGGAAACCGTATTGCAGGCCGCTGGACATCGAGGCGATGGCGCCTGCGCCAGGGGAAAGGGAGATGATCCAACTGGCGAGGAAAAAGGCCAGCCATGTGTCGAGTGCCATTGCACACCTCAGCAGCGAGTTTGCGGTTGTGCCTTAAGCTAACTCTGCCGACCGAATGCTGGCTATAGATTTTTACAAGATGTGAACGCTAGCGCTCGCCCGGCATCACCGCACTGTCGCGCCAGCGTCGCACCGAGCGTTGGAAGAACAGGCTATTGGGCACCTGCACCGTCACGCCGCCGGTCCCCGCCTCTTCCACTTCGATCAGCGTGGTGTAAAGCAGATTGATCGCCACGACGCGGCCCTTCACACCCGGTTTGTCGACGGTGTCCACCAACTCGACGATGTCACCCAGGCGGAACGGCCCGACGGTGAAGATCAGGATCGCGCACAACAGGTTGGACAACACCGACCACATGGCGAAGAACGCCACCGCCGCCACCGCGACGAACCCCGACAGCGCGGTCCACAACACTGTGGCGGACACGCCCAGGCGGCCCAGCACGAAGATCAGCGCACTGCCCATGATAAGCCAGCGCAAGCCGCCGCGCAGCGGCATCAACAATTGCGGCGGGAAGGGGTAGCGCTCACCCAGTCGGGTCAGGCCCTTGGCGACAAACCGCTGGGTAAGGTAGCCAGCCAGCAGGATCAGCAGGACTTGCACGCTGATCCACACAGGCTCGACCCATTGCGCCGGCAGCGGCAGTTGCAGCGCTTCCATCAGGACAGCGCCTCCAGCTCCGCTTGCAGGCTTTCGAGCAGTTCGAGGGCTTCCATCCAGCTTTCCTCCAACTGACCTTCACGGACCTTGAGCTTGGCCTGCTCGGCCAGCAGATCGCGCAGTTCATCCTTGCGTGCGGCTTCGTACACGGCACTGTCGCCCAGGCTGGTCTCGATCTTGGCCAGACGTTCGTGGACCTTGCCCAACTCGGCTTCCAGCTTGTCAGCGTCGCGCTTGTGCGGCGCCAACTGCTGGCGCAGGGCGGCAGCGGCCTGGCGCTGGGCCTTCTTGTCGGTTTTGTCCGGGTTGACCGGCGTGTTGCTGGTCGGCGCGTTGCGCAGGCGGTAATCCGTCAGCCAGCGTGCATAGTCTTCGAGGTCGCCGTCGAACTCTTCGACTTTGCCATCGGCCACCAGCAGGAAGTTGTCGGTGGTGCTCTTGAGCAAGTGGCGATCGTGAGACACCACCAGTACCGCACCACTGAATTCCTGCAACGCCATGGTCAGCGCCAGGCGCATTTCCAGGTCGAGGTGGTTGGTCGGTTCGTCGAGCAGCAACAGGTTCGGCCGGCCCCAGGCGATCAGCGCCAGGGCCAGGCGGGCTTTTTCGCCGCCGGAGAAGTTCAGCACCGGCTCATCGATGCGCGCACCGCGGAAGTCGAAGCCGCCGAGGAAGTCGCGCAGAGTCTGCTCGCGCTCGGTCGGCGCCAGGCGCTGCAAGTGCAGCAACGGGCTGGCCTTGGCGTCCAGGGAGTCCAACTGATGCTGGGCGAAGTAGCCCACCACCAGGTTCTCGCCACGGGTCAGGCGGCCGGCCAGGGGTTGCAGTTCGCCCGACAGGTTCTTGATCAGCGTCGACTTGCCCGCGCCGTTCGGTCCGAGCAGGCCAATACGCGCGCCCGGCGTGAGTTGCAGTTTGACCTTCTCGAGGATGGTTTTATCGCCATAGCCCAGGCGTGCATCGGACAGATCGAGCAACGGGCTGGAGATTTTCACCGACTCGCGGAACACGAAATCGAAGGGCGAATCGACGTGGGCCGCCGACAGTTCTTCCATGCGCTCCAGCGCCTTGATCCGGCTCTGGGCCTGACGGGCCTTGGTGGCCTGGGCCTTGAACCGGGCGATGTAGCTTTCCATGTGCGCGCGCTGCGCCTGCTGCTTCTCGAACGCCTGCTGTTGCTGGGCCAGGCGTTCGGCGCGGGCGCGCTCGAACGCACTGTAGCCGCCACGGTAGAGGGTGATTTTCTTCTGTTCGACGTGGGCGATGTTGTCGACCACGGCGTCGAGGAAATCCCGGTCGTGGGAAATCAGCAGCAGGGTGCCTTGATAGTTCTTGAGGAAATCCTCCAGCCACAGGATCGCATCGAGGTCCAAGTGGTTGGTCGGTTCGTCGAGCAGCAGCAAGTCCGAGGGGCACATCAGTGCCTGGGCCAGGTTCAGGCGCATGCGCCAGCCGCCGGAAAAGTCGGCGACCGGGCGGTCCATCTGTTCGTTGGTAAAGCCAAGGCCGGCGAGCATCTTGCGGGCACGAGCGTCGGCGGTGTAGCCGTCGGCGCTGTCCAGTTCCGCGTGCAGGCGAGCCTGAGCGGCGCCGTCTTGGGCTTTCTCGGCCTCGGCCAGGTCGTGTTGTACCTGGCGCAGACGCAGGTCGCCATCGAGCACGTAGTCGATCGCGATGCGGTCCAGGGTATCGATCTCCTGGCGCATATGGGCGATGCGCCAGTCGGCCGGCAGCAAGCAGTCCCCGGAGTCCGGGGTCAGCTCACCCAGCAACAGGGCAAACAACGTGGATTTGCCGGCGCCATTGGCACCGATCAGGCCGGCTTTGTGACCGGCGTGCAGGGTCAGCTCGGCGTCTTCAAGAAGACGTTGCGGGCCACGCTGTAATGTTAGGCTTTGAAGTCGGATCATAATGGCGGCGGAGTCTACCAGCTTCGTTGGCCGCTGGCTTGGGTGTGAATATGTGCGCTGACCTGTGGAGCTTTGCCCTCTCGACTTACGCCCGCCCGGGCGTCGAGGCCGCGTGCCTGCGTTTGCAGGAACAAGGCGCGGATGTGTGCCTGTTGCTCTGCGGGGCGTTCGGCGCAGGTCAAGAAGCAGTTATCGGAAAGCCTGCTGGCCGTGGTGCAGGAAC
>NZ_JAKNRV010000344.1:0-5283 GCF_023072625.1 Pseudomonas emilianonis | reverse complement strand
CACCTTCGTCAAGGCCGCCGCCGTGGCAATGGCCGCGTCGATCGCGTTGCCGCCCTTTTGCATGATTTCGATGCCCGCCTGGGCGGCCAGGGGCTGGGATGCCGCGACCATGCCGCGCCGGGCAAACACACTCTGGCGTTGCGACGGATAGGGGTACTCGTGAGCAGAAAATTTCAACATGGCAAAGGCTCTTCGATTTATTGGCCGGATTTGATCCGGTTCCATTCCCGGGTCATCAGACGCTGGATGTTTTCCGGCAGGTCGGCAGAGACGAAGGTGTGGCTGATCACATCGCCGCCGGGGTAGATGCCCGGGTTGCCGCTGACCTTGGGGTCCATCAGCGCCGTCGCATCCTTGTTGGGGTTGGCATAGCCCACGTAGTCGCTGATCGGCGCAATCACCTCGGGCCGCAGCAGGTAGTTGATCAGCGCATGGGCATTGGCCGCGTTACCGGCATCATTGGGAATCGCCAGCATGTCGAACCACAGGTTCACGCCTTCTTTGGGTATCAGGTAGCGGATGTCGATGTTTTTGCCGGCCTCCTTGGCTCGGTTCTGGGCCTGCATGACATCGCCGGAATAACCGACCGCCACGCAGATATCGCCGTTGGCCAGGTCTGCGGTGTATTTCGACGAATTGAAGTAGGTCACCGACGGCCGCAGCGCCATCAGCCGTTTCGAGGCCTGCTGGTAGTCGTCGGGCTTGACGCTGTTGGGGTTCAGGCCAAGGTAGAGCATGACCTGGGGAATGATCTTCACTGGCGCATCGAGAAAGGCGACGCCGCAGCTTTTGAGTTTGGCCAGGTTGCCGGGCTCGAAAACCATCGACCAGGAGTCCAGCACCGCCTCTTTGCCCAGCACAGCCCGCACCTTTTCTGCGTTGTAGCCGATGCCCACGGTGCCCCACATGTACGGCACAGCGTAGCGGTTGCCGGGATCGGCCGCTTCCAGGCGTTGCATCAGACGCGGGTCGAGGTGCTTCCAGTTATCCAGCAGCCCGCGTTGCAGTGGCTGGTAGGCGCCGGCACGAATCTGCTTGGACAGGAACTGGCTGGATGGCACCACCACGTCATATCCCGAGTGCCCGGAAAGCAACTTGGCCTCGAGCATTTCGTTGGTGTCGAAGATGTCGTACTGCACCTTGATGCCGCTGTCTTTCTCGAAGTTTTTCAAGGTGTCAGGCCCGATGTAATCGGACCAGTTATAGACCTTCACCACCGGGTCGGCGGCCTCGGTCATCGGGACAATGGCGGCGCAGCACAGGGCCGCGAAGAAGCTCGATAAGCGCATGGAAAATCTCCTTGGACGGGTCATAACACGCGGCTGAGAAAGGCCCGGGTACGGGGGTGGCTGGGGTGGCTGAATATCTGTTCCGGAGGGCCTTGTTCGATGAGCTCGCCCTGGTTGAGCACCACCACGCGGTCGGCCACTTCACGGGCAAAGCCCATTTCATGGGTGACTACCACCATGGTCATGCCCTCCTCGGCCAGTTCCTTCATCACCTGCAGGACTTCGCCGACGGTTTCCGGGTCGAGGGCGCTGGTGGGTTCGTCGAACAGCATGGCCTGGGGTTTCATCGCCAGCGCGCGGGCAATCGCCACCCGTTGTTGCTGGCCGCCAGAGAGCATCGACGGGTAATGGCTGGCCTTGTCCGCCAGGCCGACCCGCGCGAGCAAACCACGCGCCTGCTCCAACGCCTCGACACGCGGGGTGCCGAGCACGTGGATCGGCGCTTCGATGATGTTTTCCAGCGCGGTCATATGGGGGAACAGGTTGAAGCGCTGGAACACCATGCCGATGTCACGGCGCTGCCGGGCGATGTTGCGCTCCGAATCGCGCACCAGGCTGCCGTCTGGGCGCTCGCGATAGCCCATGGCGCGGCCGTTGACGCGGATGCGCCCACCCTGGATGTCTTCCAACAGGTTGATGCAGCGGATGAACGTGGTCTTGCCGGAACCGGAGGCACCGATCAGCACCACCACTTCGCCGCGCCGCACTTGTAGGGAAATGCCCTTGAGAATCTGCAGCGCGCCGAACGACTTGTGGATGTCCAGCGCTTCGATGATCAGTTCTTCACTTTGGTGCGCCATGGTTAACGTCCCCTCAGCAGTTTCAGGGTGCTGCGCCCGAACATGCGACTGGCTGCCGGCGGTGGCTCGGAAGGCCGGTCAGACTGGCTGAAGCGCGTCTCCAGCCAGCGCTGGAAAAAGCCCCACAGGGTGGTCAGTGTCAGGAAATACAGAGCGACGACCAAGTACAACTCGAACACGCGGAAAGTCGCCGAGGTGATCATCTGGGTGCTGAGCAGCAACTCCTGCACACCGATCACACTGACCAGGGTGGTGTTCTTGAGCATCACGTTGAACTCGTTGCCCAGCGGCGGCACGATCACCCGGAATGCCTGGGGCAGCACGATGCGCCGCATCAATTTGGCAAAGCCCATGCCCAGGGAGCGCCCGGCTTCGTATTGGCCCTTGTCCACCGCACCGATGCCGGCGCGAATGATCTCGGCCATGTACGCGCCTTCATTGAGGCCCAGGGCAATGATTGCCGCCTGGATATTGCCGGGCACGATCAGGCCGAACAGCTCGATATCCTCGAAGCGGAAAATCCCGCCCGCCGCCAGCGCGGTGTACAAAAATACGATCTGCACCAGCAACGGTGTGCCGCGCATCAGCCACACATAAAAACGCACCGGCAGGTGCAACAGCGGGTTCTTCGACAAGCGCAGCAGCGCCGCCGCCAGCCCCAGCACACAGCCGAGCAGCATCGCCAGCACGCTGATCAGGCAGGTCAGCCACAACCCGGTGAGGTACACCCCACTGGGCTGCAGCAGGTACTGCCAGAACACATCCCAATTGAAATTCATCGCAGGTTTGCCTCAGTCGAGTGTGTCGCTGCTGACATGCCATTTGTCCAGCAACCGCACGTAGCTGCCGTCGCTGCGCATGTCGCTGATCACCTGCTGCACGGCGGCGGTCAGTTGCGGGTCGTCTTTGCGTATGCCCAGGCCGGTGAGGATGCGACTGAACGCCGGCACGCCCTCCTGGAACAGTTCCGGGGCCATTGCCGCGTAGTAACCGGCGGTTTCCACGGTGGTGCCATAGGCGTCGACCTGGCTGATGCGCAGGGCCTGGAACGCATCGGTGTCGGTGTTGTAGACCACCAGTTTCATCAAGGGCTTGCCAGCCTTGGTCAGGCTGTCGTTTTGCGCGTCCAGCAGGGTCTTGATGGTGGAGCCGTTGAGCACAGCGACTTTGTGCCCGGACAGCTCATCCAGGGTCTTGATGCCCTTGGGGTTGCCCTTGGGCACCACCACCGACTGGCTGGAGTACATGTAGTTGACGATGTCGATCACTTGGCGCCGCTCGGGCTTGTCGAACAACTGGTCGACGATCATGTCGCATTGCTGGGCAAGCAACGCCGGCACTAAACCGGAGAATGGGATCACCCGCCATTGCACCTGTTTGTCGCCCAGGCGCTTGGCGATTTCCAGGCCCAGGTCGACGGTGAGCCCGCGCGGTTTCTGGGCTTCGTCGAAGGACACCAGGGGCGGTGAGTCCATCCCCGAGCAATACGTGAGCTTATCGACTTTCTGCAGGCGCTCCGGCACCTGGGGCGCAGCAAAAGCCCATTGGGTACAGAGGCCGAGGGAGACAGCCACCAGCAAGGCACGGCATTTATGCATGACCAGACACTCCAGTTCGTTGAATAACGGGGGCAGGAATCAACGTCAAAACACGACAGCTTTTTTATTGTTCGTTTTGCAGGAATTGGATCAGCGCCGGCACCGTACCCTCGATGTGTTCACGCACCACGGCTTCGGCGCGCGCGGCATCACCGGCACGAATGGCGTCGAGGATCACCGCGTGTTCCTGGCGTGCGCTGAGGGGTTTTTCGCCGTGCTGCAACCACAAGCGCATGGGCGCCTCGACCAGCGAGTACAGCGCCGAAATCTGCTTCATCAAGCGCGGCCGGCCGCTGAGGCTGCACAGGTATTCATGAAACGCGCGGTGCCGGCCGACCCACGCGGCGCTCTCGTCGCGGTAGTCATCCATCTCATCCAGCAGGCGCTCCAGCGCCGCGAGCTGGCGCTCACCGATGCGGCCGACCGCCACACGCACCGCCAGACCTTCAAGGGCGCTGCGCATCTCGAACACTTCATGCAACTCATCGATATCCAGACCACTGACGATGGCCCCGCGATTGGGGCGCAGGGTCACCAGGCCCTGGGCATCCAGGCGACGAAATGCCTCGCGCACCGGCATGCGGCTCATGCCGATCTCGCTGGCGATGTCTTCGGCGATTAGCCGGTCGCCCTTGCAGTAGCGGCCACGACAAATGGCTTCCAGCAGGAAGTTATAAGCCTCTTCCTCGGCGGTCAGCGGCTGACGATCAACGTAAGCGCGGGCAAATTGCATCGGCGGCACCTTTTGAATTTTTGTATCCAATTATCCACGGATACAAAAAAGCAGAATACGTGCCAACTTCTTGAGCGCTGTGCCAAGTGATTGATTTAGATGAAATCGGCGAGAACGTATCGGCAGGCAACGGGGGGGAGGACGGAGGAATTTGCTACCCAATGGCTCAAACCGCACCACGGGTGGGCAGCGGTAACACACAATGGGGGTTGCACAAGCGAGCCTTGCGCCCGCCAGCTGCCTGAAATAATCACACGTTCCGAGCGGATGACTCAGCCGAATAGATGACCGTTTGCGCACTGCCCGGCGCAACGGTCGGCCGGGTGAAGTAGGTGTCGCCTTCGTCGGTGAGGATCTCGTAGTCGGCTTTGCGCGTGGCGCTGGCGTGCTTGATGATTTTCAGCACGCGCTGGAATTTCACGCTTTGCGTACCGTTCTGGTTGGGCCCGGTCAGCACGTTGACGCTTTGAAACCAACCCGCGTGCTGCTTGTTGCCCACCAGCGCGCTGGTCATCGCCTCGAACCGCTCCAGTCGGGTGAAGCCCCACAGCGTCTGTTCCTCGACCGTGGCGTCCGGCGTGGCGGCGCCGGTGAACACGAAGAGATTGATCGCCGGGCTGTCTTCGCAAAAGAAGTCGTAAGGAACCAGGCCATCAACCATTTTCCTGCCGGGCACAAAGCCCTTTTTATGCACCTGAAACATCGCCACCTCCGCTCAATCAATGGCGACCAGTCTAATGAGCGGCGACGTACAGGGCGGTCAAGCCAATGTAATGTCGTGTAAAGATCGTGCGCTGTGCAGGTTGATTTCCACGGTCAGCCCGCCGCCCGCTTCGTTGCGGGCCGCGATGGTGCCGCCGTGC
>NZ_JAKNRV010000343.1:0-5290 GCF_023072625.1 Pseudomonas emilianonis | reverse complement strand
CCGGGCATCGCCGCCGCGCAAGTGGATGCGCTGATCGGCAGCGGCCTGCAGGCACTGATCCTGGAATGCTTCGGCAGCGGCACCGGGCCCAGCGATAACCCCGAGTTCCTCGCCAGCCTCCAGCGTGCACAGGCGCAAGGCGTGGTCGTGGTCGCCATCACCCAATGCCATGAAGGCGGCGTGGAACTGGACGTCTACGAAGCTGGCAGCCGTTTGCGTGGCGTGGGCGTGTTGTCCGGTGGCGGCATGACCCGTGAAGCCGCGTTCGGTAAGTTGCAGGCCCTGCTCGGTGCTGGCCTCGCGACCAGCGAAGTGCGCCGCCTGGTGGAACTGGACCTGTGCGGTGAGTTGGCCTGAATCAGGTCGCAACCTGAGTAAAAAACCCCGGCCAACTACATAGTTAGCCTCCTCCCTGCCTCGCCACTTTCTAGCATGCCGAAGCTGTTCTTCCGGCAGCGTCCATGAAATGGCAAGGCAGGAACCCATGAGCCAACAAACGTCTACCCCCCCACACAGCCCCTCCGATACGCTGATCACTCAACTCTGCGTCGGCCCCGCCTTCCGGGAAGCCGCCAGCGCGTTGCTACGGCGCTCGTTGCAGGAACTCTACCCAGACCTCGGCATCGACCCGGACACCGCCATGGTCGGCACACCGGTATGGGACGTTGTCGACGACGAAATCGTCGCCCGCCCCACCGGGTACCAGCCCCTTACCGACATCCTCACCCACCAGGCCGTCTCGGGCGAACCCACGCTCTATATCGAAGGCGTGCACTTCCTCATTCAGCAGAAAAACCAGCAACCCACCGCCCACCTGCCGGTGCGCATCACACAGATCGCCACCCTGATCAACCTGCTGGCGCCCCTGATGCTCACCGCCTATCAGGAACAACAAGTGGCGTTCTGGAACACCAGCAATGGCAACTCCGGCACCCACTGGCAAGCCCTGTCCAGCACGCTGCGGTCGCTGTGGAACGTAACCCGTGTCGAGGGGTGGGACGCGCAGGACTGTGCCATGGCCCGCACGCTGTACGCCGCGCCTGAACTGACGCGCCGCCAGGTCGGCGACGACTTCGCCAGCCGCGCCTACCTGGTGGACGTTGATCAGGTCGACGGCGCAACCGTGACCCACTTGGGCGTGCTGTCGATCGCCGTGCTGATCGGCAGCTATGAAGGGGAGACCCTTATCCTCACCTACTCGCTGCTCAACGGTTACGAAAAGTTCACCTCGCTGGAACAACTGGGCCGGAGCTTGCCCGACTACCTCAACCGCCAATCGCGCACCCACATCCAGTGGCGACTGTTCGAACCCACGGGGCATTTTTTCGATCACCAGGCTTGCACGCTGATCGCCCATCAGCTCGCCTTCATTGCGCAACTCGACGTTCAGCAACTGAGCCGCACCGACCCCAGCGAGTCCTCACTCAACCTGCCACCGGCCACCAAAGAGCTGGTGGGTGAAAAGCAACCCGACCTCAAACCCTATCTCGACGCGCTGCCTAAGTGGCTGACGTCTGCCTCCACCACCGACCTGAGTCTCTACGCCCGCTATCTGAAAGACCTCGCCGCCCTACACAGCCTCAACGCCGGCAAGTCCTATGACGACGACATCCCGCAGATCCAGACCTACGCGCTGGACAGGCTGCGCACCGAAATGCTCAAGGAGCACGCCGACGCGGCGAACCTGCACTTGGATAACATCGAGATTCAGGTGCGCAGCCTGATCGTCTGGGGCAGTTTCACCCTGCCGGGCAAGGTCGACACCGCCCTCTTCAGCCTGGCCGACCTGGCCCTGCAAAACCTGATCAGCCTGCCCCTCGGCGACAAAAGCATTCGCCTGCGCAACGGCGGCGCCCTGCCTGAGTGGCTGACCGTGGCCTACATCGAAAGCCTGATCCGCCGGGTGGACATCGGCCAACGCTACCCGGCCCTGGCCAAAAGCAAGTTGCTCGACAACACCCTCGAATCCACCCGCCGCCAGGGCCTGTACAGCAGCCATTTGCGTATCCAACTGCCGCTGCAGGCGTTGCAATACAAAATAAGCCAACACGCCGGGGTCGACGAGCTGGGATATCGCTACGTCGCTGCCGTGCTAGCGCCAGAGACGGCGGACCGCCAGGTCGACGGGCAAACCATCGTCCTTCGCCCCCTGGCCTTCGCACCGAAAAACCGTAGCGCAGGCACGCAAGACGTGGTCGCCAACATGTTTGTGATAGGCCCCCAAGACCAGAGCGCCGGGCCCTGCCTGTTGTATCGCCCGATGGCCGAGCTGCAACTGCTGCAATACCCGTCGCCGGCCGACCTGCTGTATGCGATCCGCCAATCGCGCCATCTGCGCGACTCGGTCCTGGCCTGGCTGCCGGACAGCGTGCGCGACGACTATGCCCGCTACGCGTTCCCCGGCGAACTGCCCTCGCCCTGGGCCGTCGTGGAGCTGCTGCTGGACCCGGTCAAACTCTATACGATGAGCGGCCCCATGGACCTGGGCACGCAAGTGCTCAGCGGTGACCTGCCCGGCGAACTGTTCAAGGCCAACGCCAACGCGCTGATCACGCTGGCGGACCGTCAGTCGGCGTCGAACGCCGAAAGCCGCTGGGCGTCGTTCAAGCAGGCGGGCTGGCTGATCTTCAACGCGGCACTGCCGTTCCTGGGCCGAACCGTGAACACCGCCGCCTGGATCTGGCAGATCCTGGATCAACTGCAAGCGGTGGTCGACGCGCGGCAGCAGAAGGACAAACCGGCTGAATGGTCCGCCCTGGCGGCATTACTGCTCAACCTCGGGATGGTGCTGACCCTGCACATCGCCAGCCGCAACGCGCCGTCAGAGCCCCGCCTGGCCAAGGAAGAGCCGGCGCCGAAACTTCCCGTCGAGCCCGAGGTGATCGCCAAGCCCGTAACGGTCAAACAGTTGGCCAACCTCTCGGCACCTGAACTGCCCGGCAATCACCCGCATGCACTGCACACGCTTGCCGCGATCAATCGCAATGCCAGCGACCTGAGCAGCCTGCTGGACAGTTTCAAGGTCGAAAAGCCGGGGGTGCGCAGCAAAGCCTCGTCGCGCATCGGCCCTCAACGTCACCTCTACCCACTGCTCGATAAATGGTACGCACAGGTCGGTGAACGCTGGTTCGAAGTGACGGTGGACGAGAATGACGACGTGCAGATCGCCGACCCCAAGCAACCAATGCGCAACGGCCCCTTTCTGATCGGCAATCTCAAGGGCGAGTGGTTCATCGACACCCGGCTGCGCCTGCGTGGTGGCGGCTCAAGGAGCCTGGAGCGCAAAGCCCGGGCGGCAGCCGAACGCAAGGCAAGCCAACTGCGCGCCCCGATCACCACCTTCGAGCAACAGAAAAAGACCGCCCAGGAAACCCTGCAAAAGGCTCATCAAGCATTGGTTGACGCCCCGTCGACCTCGGCCCAGGCCGCGCAAAGGGCCTACCTCAATCAACTGGAGGCCCAGCGCACAGACTATGAAACCGCCCTGCAAAACCTCAAAGAGTTGAATGTGGTTGCCCCAACGCCCGACTACCTGCACCGCGCCGTGGGGTATGTCAAAGCTCAACTGAGCCTCAGTTGGACCGGCCTCAACGAGGTGCTGAAAGCCTTTACCCCCAAATTACGCATAACCTTGGACCACATCGCGAAGCAGGCCGCCGATGCACGCGTGCGCAACATCCCCGATGCGCTCGAAATGAACGAAACGCTGCGCGGCATGGTTGGGCGCCTGGATTACTTCGAAACGCGCTTCAACGAACTGCGTGACTTGCCCGGCGAAGGCCTGCGCCTGATAAAGGACACCAAAAGCCTGCTGCCCGCCTACAGCAGCGGCGACCTCAAGGCGTTGCAAGTGACCTTGGCCCGCAACCTGTGCCTGCGCGAAAACACCACCCTCAGCGCACCGCTGGCGTGGACGGCCATCGACCATATCGTCGATGCCTGCGACATCGCCATCCAGGCCCTACGCGACACCTTGCGCGAGCACAGTGACAAGCGAATCGACGAACAGATCGAGACCCTGAGCAGCCTGATCGAACAGTTCACCGTGCTGGGCGAGCGCCTGCAGGACTTCCCCACCGAATTCCCCAGCGTCTCGCTGGCGGAACCACTGACCCGACTGCGCGACCAACTCGATGAGTACACCAAGCGCGCCAGTAACCATCTTGCGCATTTAGCCGACCGGCGCAGCACGCTGAGAGCCACCCCCAGCCCGCCGCCCACTCCGCCACGCGCGCAGAATAAATTCATCCGCACCCGTTACCACGGCATGGTGGTGGGCGAGCCGCAGTTGTCCGACGCGGGCCTGGACACCGGGCTGGTGGATGTTCGCTCGCCCCTGTCCAACACCGTGGTGGCCACGTTTCACGAAAAACCGGACGGCTTTTGGGTGCAACGGGTCAGGAGCGAACAGACGGTGAGCACGCCCATCGACCTGCAAACCAGCGTGGACACCGGCCAGGACCTGCTCGACGGATTACCGGACTTCAAACAACGGATCACCGGGCTGGCCAGTCAAGCCCAGCGCACGCCCATCGGCATCGAATACTTGTACCATCAACACGCCCAGCGCCTGGAACAAGCCACGCGCAACATCGAGCAAGCCCTGACCCAGAAGAACCTCGCGCAAGGCGACGTGGCCCTGGCCAGCACCGTCAAAAAGGCACTCAGCGACGCCGCGACCACCCTCTATCAACACTCCATCGAGAACGTGCTGAGAATGACTCAACAGCACCCGCCCACCCCCTCCGGCGTGCAATGGCTCAAGGCCCGCAACGCGATCACCATCAAAAAAACCATCAGCCGACGGCGCATCAAGTCCATCAGGCCCGATTACCTGGACGAATACACCATCACCGAAAGCAGCACCCATAAGGTGCTGTGGTATGCGCATTTTCACTACTCGACCGACTGGACCACGTCCCGGTCGTTTATCCGCGCACGCCTCAAGACACCACGAGAGCACAGCCTTGGCGCGGCAGCCGATACCACCAAAGGCCTGAGCAGCACACAACGCGTGGCATTCCACCGCAGCGAGATCAACGAGAGTCAGGCCGCAACGTTATTTTTCAACCCGGCCTGACACGCAGACGACGGCACACAACTTGCTCCTTCACCGCACCAGACCCGTTGGAGCCGTCGATGCTGCACGCTCATCTCACCACCCTCAACGCGGTGTCGCTGGTGCTCAACACCTTCAAGGCCGAAGGGCTGCCCAGCGAGGCCTTGCTCGCGGGCAGCGGCATCTGCGCCGCGGACTTGAGCCGCGCCGACACGCGCATCACCACCAATC
>NZ_JAKNRV010000342.1:0-5323 GCF_023072625.1 Pseudomonas emilianonis | reverse complement strand
CTCAGCTCATCGCATGGCCAGCCCGATGCCGGCGCGTTTTCAGTTGGCGCTGCCCGTGACGATCGGGCGCCTGCGCGTTCCCCTCAGCCAATTGCGCGGCCTGCGGGCCGGCGACGTGCTGGTGTTCGAGCAGGCGTTTTTCCAAGCCCATGGCGAGGGTCATGTGCAGGTCGGCGGCCACCGTCTGTGTGTGTTTATTGATGATGAATCCGGGCCTATCTGCCTGACCCTTACTTCGATCGAGGAAGCGCCTTTGGAAGAGGATTTTGCAACACCGCCCTATTCGGGGCATGAAGATGACACGCCGGTGATGGATGTCTTTGGGCATGAGCCGTTCGATGAGCTGAGCATGGCGCTCAATGTGCGATGTGGCACGCTCAACCTGACCCTCGGCGAGCTGCGCAACCTGGCGCCCGGCGCGGTGCTGGGCATTTCCGGGTATGCGCCGGGCATGGCCGGGTTGTATTACGGCGACCGCCCGCTGGGCGTGGGGCAATTGGTGGAAGTGGACGGGCGCTTGGGGTTGCAGATGTCTCGTGTGATCTTTTCCCGATGAGTTTTCAAGGGGTAGACCCGATTGTTCTGGCCATGTTCGTGGGCGCATTGTCGTTGATGCCCATGCTGTTGGTCGTCTGCACTGCGTTCTTGAAGATCGTGATTGTGCTGATGATCACCCGCAACGCGATCGGTGTGCAGCAGGTGCCGCCGAGCATGGCCATCAACGGCATCGCGTTGGCGGCGACCCTGTTCATCATGGCGCCCGTGGGGTATGAGATCGCGGAGGTCGTCAAGGTAACGCCCCTGGACTTGAGCAGTGTGAGCATGCTTCAACAGACCGGGCTTGAAGCGGTGCAGCCGTTGCGGGCTTTTATGGTCCGTAACAGTGACCCGGACATCCTCACCCACCTGCTGGAAAACACCGCGCGCATGTGGCCGCCGGCCATGGCGCAGGAGGTCCAGCGTGAAGACCTGATCCTGCTGGTCCCGGCGTATGTGCTGTCGCAGTTGCAGGCCGGGTTCGAGATCGGGTTCCTGATCTACATCCCCTTTATCGTGATTGACCTGATTGTCTCCAACCTGCTGCTGGCGCTGGGTATGCAAATGGTCTCGCCCATGACCATTTCGCTGCCGCTCAAATTACTGCTGTTTGTGATGGTGTCCGGCTGGTCGCGGCTGCTGGACAGCCTGTTTCTTTCCTATCTCTGAGCTGCCTATGGAACCGATCGTACTGTTCAAGCAGGGCATGCTGCTGGTGGTGGTGCTGACGGCGCCGCCGCTGATTGTCGCGGTGATCGTGGGCGTCCTGACGTCGCTGATCCAGGCGTTGATGCAGATACAAGACCAGACGCTGCCCTTCGGTATCAAGCTGGTCGCCGTTGGCATCACGTTGGTGGTGACCGGGCGCTGGATTGGCCTGGAGTTGGTCCAGTTGATCAACCTGACGTTCGACATGATCGCCCGTTCGGCCTTGAATTGAGGCGTGCCCATGCTGCTCTATCTTGATTTTATGCCGAGCCTGCTGATTGGCATGGCACGCATTTACCCCTGTGCTTTTCTGGTCGCGGCGTTCTGTTTCCAGCACATTCGCGGCATGCCCAGGCACGCCGTGGTGATGGTCATGGCGTTGATGCCGGCGCCGGGTATTCATGCGGCGCTGGCGGGCCAGGAGCTCTCCGCGATGATGTTGGGCGCGCTGGTGCTCAAGGAGGCGATCCTGGGCTTTTTGCTGGGTGTGTTGCTATCGATGCCGTTCTGGATGTTCGAGTCGGTCGGGGCACTGCTGGATAACCAGCGGGGAGCTTTGGCCGGTGGCCAGCTCAACCCGTCGCTGGGGCCCGACGCAACGCCGATAGGGCATCTGTTCAAGCAACTGGCGATTTTTTTATTGATGGTCAGCCTGGGCCTGGGATCGCTGACCCAGGTGATCTGGGACAGCTACCTGATCTGGCCGCCTACGGTGTGGTTTCCATTGCCGGCGGCCAATGGCTTCAGTGTGTTTGTCGAGCTGGTCGGCGACACCTTCACCCACATGATGCTGTACGCCGCGCCCTTTATCGCCGTGCTGCTGTTGCTCGAGTTCGGCGTCGCGCTACTGGGGATCTACAGCCCGCAACTGCAGGTGAGTACGCTGGCCCCGCCGATCAAGTGCCTGGCCGGCATCGGTATTTTGCTGCTGTATTTCGCGCTGCTGCAGGACTTGATCGTCGGGCGCATGGCGCTGCTCGGTGACCTCAAGCACTTCCTGGGCCTGCTGTTCAAGGGGCCTTGGACATGAGTGACTCGGGGGAAAAAAAACACCCCGCCAGTGCCAAGAAACTGCGTGACCAGCGCAAGAAAGGCCAAGTCGCGCAGAGCCAGGACGTGCCCAAGTTGCTGGTGCTGACGGCCTTGAGCGAGATCGCCTTGTTCACGGCCGACACCAGCATGCAGCGCTTCCAGCAGATGATGGCGCTGCCTATCGCGCGAATCGGGCAACCGTTTGTGCGTGCCCTGGAAGAGGTGCTGACGGAGGCATTGGTGTTGTTTTTCTCCTTCGGCCTGATGATGGTCGGGGTCGCGATCGGGGTGAAGTTGATCAGCAGCTGGATGCAGTTCGGGCTGCTGTTCGCCCCCGAGTCCCTGAAGCTGGACTTCAATCGCGTGAACCCGCTGACCCAGCTCAAGCAGATGTTCTCCGCCCAGTCCCTGATGAACTTGTTGATGGGCATCGGCAAGTCATTGCTCCTGGGCTTGATACTGTACGTGGTGATTCGCCCTTCACTGAGCGCCTTGATTAATCTTGCCAACAGCGACCTGCAAACCTACATCCTGGCGCTGATCGCACTCTTTCGATATTTGTTGCATGCGTGCCTGGGGCTGCTGCTGGTGCTGGCGCTGATCGACCTGACGTTGCAGAAGTACTTTTTTGCCAAGCGCATGCGCATGACCCAGGTCGAGGTCGTCAAAGAGTACAAAGACATGGAGGGCGACCCCCACGTCAAGGGCCAACGACGCTCGTTGGCCTATCAGTTGGCCCAGGAAGAACCCAAGGTCAAGCTGCCCAAGCTGGAAGAGTCCGACATGCTGGTGGTCAACCCGACGCACTTCGCCGTCGCGTTGTATTACCGCCCTGGCAACACACCGCTGCCCAAACTGGTGGCCAAGGGCACGGACGCAAATGCGCGCAAGTTGATTGATCGAGCCAAGGCTGCCGATGTCCCGGTGATTCAGTGCGTGTGGCTGGCCCGCACGCTGTACGAGGAAAAACTGGGGGCGAGCATTCCTCGCGAGACCTTGCATGCCGTGGCGTTGATCTACCGGACCTTGCGCGAGCTTGACGATGAGGCCAAGCGTGAAACCCTCGAGTTGCCGGAGTTGGAGCAGCGCTGATCAGCGGCTGGCGAACCCATCCAAGGCTTCAAGGTTGGCCAGCGACAGCATCCGGCTGAGGATTTGCTCCACGGCCTCACGCTGGGCGGGCAGGGCGTGCCAGATGAGCAGTGCGCCCTGGGTATCGAGGTAGATATAACAGCCGTCAAACGCCATTGCCTGATCGAAGCGGCGCTCCATCACGCGTTGCAGTTGCCCGGCTTGCAAGGCCGCCTGGGTGATTTTCAAGGCCAACCCCGGGCGGGCGTTGGCATGCTGTGTGTGCAGGGATATGCCCAGGCACAACGGCAGGTGAGCGGCATCGCCGCTCACCAGGCTATCGAAGAATGCCCGCCGATGCCGCTCATCGTCAGGCACCCTCCCGGCGTTCATCGCTCCAGCGACACCGTTTGATAGTCCGAACGCTCCCCGGACGGGCCGGGTTCGACGCGCATCTGTGGCGGCCACCAGATCACCATCTTATCGCTGGTCGATTGTGGGCGTGAGCAGGAGTCCCCTTTGCAGGTCGGGGTGCAACCGCTGATGAACAACACGGCAGTCATCAGGGTGGCGCACAACAGTCTTGGGTTCATGGCGTGGTCTTCCGGGTTGGCGTGAGCAGGGATGGGCGCGGCACACTCAGGTGTTCATCCTTCACCACGGGGCGCATGGCGATAAACACTTCGGCTTCTTCACCCGGCTTGAGCCAGGCGCGCGGCCAAACGGTGACCGCCAGGGTCTGGCTGTTGCTGCATTCCTTTTCATCGATGCGCACATTGCGCTTGTACTGATTGCGCAGCACCACGACGGCCACATTGAACTGCGGGCCGGTGTACCACTGGCTGCGCTCGCTATTGAGCGCCAACAGCTCGCGAGGGGCACACAACGTGTTCAACGCCAGCGGCATCGCTGCGGCCTTGAAGGCCTTGGGCACTTGGCCGCTGACCAGGTGCGCCAGGGTGCTGGTGATTTCGTTGCGGTTGATCACCGGCTGATGCGGCTCCATGCGTCGTGCCAAGGGTTTTAGCGCGGCTTGCAACTCGCTTTGGTCGGCTTGAGGCAAATACCGTGATGGGTCGGACTGATCGCCGATCACGCGCGGGGTGAGAATGAACAACCGTTCGCGCCGGTTGTTCTGGCGTTCCGTCGAGGAGAACAGCGCTTTGCCGAGCAACGGAATATCCCCCAGCAAGGGGATCTTGTTTTGCCTGTCCGCACTATTCGTCACATGGAAGCCGCCCACCACCAGTGAGCGTTTTTCCGCCATGACGGCCTGGGTGCTGATCTTGCCTCGACGCACATCGGGGCCGAAGCGTTCGGGGTTGGACTCGTCGAAGTTACCGTCTTCGATATCCACCGCCAGATGGATCTGATGGCCGCCGCGGCTGGTGATGACGCGGGGCACGACCTGGAAGCTGGTGCCGACGGTGATGGGCAAGATGGTCGCGTTTTCGGTGCCGGCCGTCAGGTATTGGGTGCGGTTGAAATCAATCACCGCCGGTTGGTTTTCCAGGGTGAGCACCGACGGGTTGGAGACCATGGTTGCCAGCCCGCGAGCCTCCAGGGCACGCACGTCGGCGTAAAAGCGCTCGCGATTTTCGATCGACAATTGTGATGAGGTGCCGGGTGCCATGTTGACGGCGCCGCGGAAGCGACTGTTTTGAAACCCCCAGTTGACGCCAAATTCGCTTAATTGCGAGCGTTCGATGTCGAGGATGATTGCGTCGATTTCCACCAGCTTGCGCGCCACATCGAGCTGACTGATCAGGTCGCGGTACATCCCCTGACGCTCCGGCAGGTCATAAATCAGAACCGCGTTGTTGCGCACGTCGGCCTCGACGCGGATTCGGCTGGGGTTGACCGGCGCCCGGGAAGTCACCCTTGATCAGCAGGAGTCCGCACGCCTGGAGGTGTCGTCCGAAACCATTGCCGACCTCAAGCAAGCACTGACCGATATCGGCCTGCTCGACAGTCG
>NZ_JAKNRV010000341.1:0-5363 GCF_023072625.1 Pseudomonas emilianonis | reverse complement strand
CCGGTGCCGCGGTCGAGCGCCACGGTGAATATCGCCCTGGTCTACGCACCGCCGCGCAGCGAAGGCGATCAGGCGCGCATCGAAACCGGCTACCTGCGTTTGTGCCAGCCGATCTGCGACCTGCTGCTCGAATTGGGCGGCGATGCCTCCGTCGGCGAAATCGACGGCGCGTTCTGCGACGGTCGCTACAACGTCAACCTCAATGGTCGCAAAATGGTCGGCACCGCCCAGCGCTGGCGCCAAAGTGGTGGCCGTCCGGTGGGGTTGGTACACGGAGCCTTGTTGCTGGACAACGACCGCGAAGAACTGATCGCGGCGGTCAATCGTTTCAATCAAGCCTGCGGCCTGGAACAGCGCGTTCGCGCCGACAGCCATATCGCCCTGCACGAAGCCTTCCCCGCGCCGGATGCGATCAGCCGGCTGGATACTTTGTACCGGCAGATGCTGGCCGGCTTCCTGCCGGTTTAACGGGTGCCGAACACCACCATCGTCTTGCCTTTGACGTTTACCAGGTTGCGCTCTTCCAGATCCTTGAGCACGCGGCCGACCATCTCCCGTGAGCAACCGACAATGCGCCCGATTTCCTGGCGCGTGACTTTGATCTGCATGCCATCCGGGTGAGTCATGGCATCGGGCTGTTTGCACAGCTCCAGCAGGCAACGGGCCACGCGGCCGGTGACATCAAAGAATGCCAGGTCGCCGACTTTGCGTGTGGTGTCCCGCAAGCGCTGGGCAATCTGGCCGCTCAGTGCGTAGAGAATGTCGGGATCGTGCTGAGTCAGTTCACGAAACTTCGCGTAACTGATCTCCGCCACTTCGCTCTCGATTTTGGTCCGCACCCAAGCGCTGCGCTCCTGCTCTTTGCCGGCTTGTTCAAATAGCCCCAGCTCCCCGAAGAAGTCGCCGGTATTGAGGTAGGCAATGATCATCTCGCGGCCGTCTTCATCCTCGATCAGGATGGTGACCGAGCCTTTGATAATGAAGAACAGTGTTTCAGAGCGTTCGCCTGCGCAGATGATGTTGTGCTTGGCCGGGTACCGACGACTCTGGCAATGCGTCAGCAGTCTGTCGAGATTCTTGATCTTGGGTATGGGAGTAAAAGCAACCATGGTTGTATCCCGAAAAAGACTGCACAGGGTGGTTGGACTTGTTTTTATCTAGCTGTATCTACATTGATACACGTTGTACAAAAGATGGCAATGCGCCATTCATTTGGCGCCAGCTTACCAGACACATTGTGACTCTATTAACCAATTTACCGGGGCACCCTGACGATTGATGACGTTGCGCGGAAAAGCTGCCGGCCGCGGGCCCTGTGCTAAGCTGGCGACCCTTTTTTAGCAGTGGAGTCTGGGCGATGAAGGCACGCATCCAATGGGCGGGCGAAGCCATGTTCCTCGGTGAGTCGGGCAGTGGCCATGTTGTGGTCATGGACGGTCCGCCGGAAGCCGGTGGCCGCAACCTGGGCGTACGCCCGATGGAAATGCTCCTGCTTGGTGTAGGCGGTTGCAGCAATTTCGACGTGGTCAGCATCCTGAAAAAATCCCGTCAGGCCGTGGAAAGCTGCGAAGCCTTCCTCGAAGCCGAGCGTGCGACTGAAGATCCCAAGGTGTTCACCAAGATCCACATGCATTTCGTGGTCAAGGGCCGGGCGCTGAAAGAAGCCCAGGTCAAGCGCGCCATCGAACTGTCGGCCGAGAAGTATTGCTCGGCGTCGATCATGCTTGGCGCGGCGGGTGTCGCGATTACCCATGATTACGAAATCATTGAGTTGGACTGATACAGGGATTCGCCGGCAATAAAAGACAGGGCGCTTCGATAGCGCCCTTTTTTGCGGCTTAGATGCGGTAGGTGCTTTTGGTCATGACCTTGGCCATCAGGCTCATGCCAAACCTCACTGGTGCCGGGAAGCGGAAACCACCGGCATCCAGTGCGCTTTCTGCGTGGTGTTCTTCGTCGACGCGCATCTGCTCAAGAATCGCCCGGGACTTTTCGTCTCCGGCCGGTAACTGTTCCAGGTGCTCATCCAGGTGCTTGCACACTTGTTGTTCCGTAGCGGCGACAAAACCCAGGCTGACTTTGTCGCTGATCAAGCCGGCCGCGGCGCCAATCCCGAACGACAGGCCATAGAACAGCGGGTTCAGCACGCTGGGATGGCTGCCCAATTGGCGGATACGTTGCTCGCACCAGGCCAGGTGGTCGATTTCTTCCTCGGCTGCATGCTCCATTGCCGCGCGCACTTGCGGCAGCTTGGCGGTCAGCGCCTGGCCCTGATACAGCGCCTGGGCACAGACTTCACCGGTATGGTTGATGCGCATCAGGCCAGCGACGTGGCGGGTGTCGGTCTCGCTCATCTGCGCATCGGGCTGCACGATGGCGGGCGACGGACGATACGGCTGGCCGCTGAATGGCAACAGCGTGCGCATGGCCGTGTCGGCTTGCAGCAACAGACGGTCAATCGGCGAGTAGTGACGTTGGGTAGTCATGCTGACCTCCGGGAATAATCTCGGCGGCCAGTTTACCGCAAGAGAGGGCGAAGCGTTTGCGCTGAGTCAAGGGCATGGGGTCGCATGCCGGGGCCGGCGACCCGTGTGTCAGGCGTATCAGCCCGGCGGCCAGTTCATCTGGCGCTGACCCAGCACATGCATATGGATGTGGTAAACGGTCTGTCCACCTTCTTCATTGCAGTTCATCACCACACGGAAGCCCTTCTCGCAGCCCAGTTCCAGCGCCAGGCGCTGGGCGGTGAACAGGATATGCCCAGCCAAGGTTTTGTCGTCCTCGGTCAGGTCGTTCAGGGTGCGGATCGGTTTTTTCGGGATGACCAGAAAATGTACCGGCGCTTGCGGGGCGATATCGTGGAAGGCCAGGACCTGGTCATCTTCATAGATGATCTTCGCGGGTATTTCTCTGTTGATGATCTTGGTGAACAGAGTATCCACAGCTGTTTCTCCATTGTGAATGTGCAGGGTGAGTGTACTCAGGCCGTCAGCGCGGGCAATAGGCCTTATTGATCGCGCCGGCGATCTTGCGTGTCAGCCAGCGTGGGCTCAAGCGCGGGCTGAAGGCGAGCCAGCGATTGCGGCGGCCGGGGATGATGATGGCTTTGTTCTTTTCCAGTGCGCGCACGGTGTAGAGCGCCACTTCTTCCGGGCTCATCAAGTGCGCGCTGCGCTCGAGCTTGGCGGTGTCCATTTGTGCCGTGCCGAAGAACGCCGTGCGCGTCGGGCCGGGGCACAATACCGAGACCTTGATGCCACAGGTTTTCAATTCTTCGCGCAAGCCTTCGGAGAAGTGCAGTACATAGGCCTTGCTGGCGTAGTAACTGCTCATCCATGGGCCGGGTTGGAATGCGGCGATCGAGGCGACATTCAGGATCTGCCCACCGCCATGCAGGGCCATGGCATTGCCGAGGGCGTGACACATACGGGTCAGTGCGAGGATGTTGACTTCGATCAGGTCCTGCTCGGTCATCCAGTCCTGGGCCAGGAACGGCCCGCTGGTGCCCATGCCTGCGCAGTTGATCAGCAAGTCGATCTGTCGCTCGCCTTCCTCAAGTTCCAGCAGGAACCCGGACAAGCGCAGCGGTTCGCCCAGGTCGCAGGCACGGAACAGCACCTCGACGCCGAAGCGTTGCGTCAATTCGATTGCAATGCTTTCCAACTGATCACGCTGGCGGGCCACCAGAATCAAGCTGCGGCCACGCCGGGCCAGCGCTTCGGCCAAGGCCAGGCCGATGCCGCTGGAGGCACCGGTGATCAGAGCGTAACGGGTCATGCCTTTCTCCATCGCAACGCCGCCGGGCCTGTGACAGAGGCATCACAGGCGGCGGGCGTTTCTTCACTGTTCTGGAGAGTCTACAGGTTCGGCCGCGTCGTCAGCACTTTGCACGTCTTCTTCATCGACGATCACGCTTTGATCGACGTCGTCATCCGAGGTGATGGAGCTGCTTTCGTAGCTGCTGTCGACGTTGCTTTCGAGTTGGTCCAGGTAGCCGTTCATCCCCAAAGCCATCACGATGATGAGCATCAACGGAATAAACGCCAGCCACAGGGAGGCCAGGACTTTCACCGCCGTGGAGTTGCGCGGTGGCGGTGCGCCGTACTGGTTGGCGCCTGTGTTGCCCGGCAAGACCAGCAGCAGCAGCGGGAAAATGCTGTTCACCAGTGGCACCAGGTTCAGCAGATACAGCCAGCCCGACCAGCCCAGGTCGTGCAGACGTTGCACGCCGATTTGCACGCTGACCCAAACAATCGCCACGAACAGCGCAAAGCCCAGCAGCGAACCCAGAATGATGCCCGCCGTCGGCGAAGCGGTCGCCACGGCGAAGCCAGCAGTGGCGAGGATGCCCGAGGCGACGAGCATCGCGACGGTGAGTACCAGCGTCCAGGCCAGGTAACGCAGGCGCCCGATGCGGCCATGGATCGTGAAAACCTTGAGCTCGGCATACTCCGGCAAGTCGTCGCCCACTGCCGCGCGCGGTGGTGCATACGGGGAGGCGGCAGGGCGGGCGGAGGACTCTGTCTCGTGGGTTTCGTCGAGGCTGAAGGCCACGGGCTGTTCGGCTTCGATACGTGCGTCGACCCCGGCGTTCTTCAGCGCGGTGAGGTAGCTGTCGGCATCGGGGCGCGACAGGTCGCGTTTGAGGGCAACGGTGCGGCCGGTAAAGAGCTTCTCGATGGCCTCAACGTCGCTTTTGAACAATTCGGCGAGATTCAGTTTAGCGGTGGTGCTTTCGACACCCGGGAGCAAGGCTCCATCAAACACAATCTTGAAACGGTTGTCGCTCATGCGGGCATCCTTGTCACGTTACAGGGGGAGGGGGCAGGCCCGCGTCACAGCGGCGGGGCCGGCAAGTGTATCAGCGCGGCCAGCGCAATTGTGTCGCCTTCTCACGGGCTTCGCGGTATTCGGCATCCAGGCGGGCAACGAGTTCATCGACGCTGGGTAAATCATCGATCTCGCCGACGCCCTGGCCGGCGGACCATACCGTTTTCCAGGCCTTGGCCTCGTCGCTCAACGGTTTGAGCTTGGAGCCGAAATTGACTTCGCCTTTGTCTTGCAGGGCGGCGAGGTCGAATCCGGCGTTTTCCAGGCTCTGGCGCATAAAGCTGGCGGGCACGCCAGAGACCGCAGCAGTGTGCACGATGTCGACGGCGCGCGATGTGAGCAGCATCTCTTTATACGCATCCGGCGCGTGGCTTTCGGTGGTGCCGATAAAGCGTGTGCCGAGATACGCGAGGTCTGCGCCGAGCAACTGGGCGGCAAGGATCTCGTGCCCGTGGTTGAGGCAGCCGGCCAGCAGCAGGGTTTTATCGAAGAACTGGCGAATCTCGGCGATCAGCGCGAACGGGCTCCAGGTG